>LUZL01000120.1 GCA_001603615.1 Bacteroidales bacterium Bact_20
CTGATTCTAATAAAGAGATAAATATAAATTTAGTGAAACAAGAAACTCAGCTATTAGCTAAAACGATAAAGAATATTATAGAGCCTGTGATGATACGTAGAAATAGATTAGATCTGATAAATAATCCTTATTACAAAGATGAGATCAATAACCTATCAAAAGTGAGAGATCCAGAGGAATGGTTCTATAGACTTACTAAAGAGCAATCTGAATTTTATGAAAAAACTATTGACTATTTCTCTGAACTACCAGAGGATGATACTGACCATAAAACGAGATTTACTGGTGCTATTTATAAACCTGCTTATTATTTCCAAACTAATGATGAAGAGAATGAACAAGAAAAAAATTCTCAGTATAATCTTTATAATCTGATTCGTCGCCTGCTTGTGAAACGTTTTGAAAGCTCGTTTGGCTCTTTCAAGCAAAGTATTCAAAATTTAAAAACAAATAATGAATATGTCATAGAGTTTATAAATAAAACGGATAAATATGTTCTTAATAGAGATCTTATCGAAAAAATATATGAGCTAGATCCCGAAGATATAGAAAAGGAATTATTATTATTTGTTGAAAATTTAAATAATGGTACTTATTCTAAAAAAAATAAAAATTACAAAATTTATAATTTAAATGAATATGATAAAAAAGATGAATTTATAAAAGATATTAAGTCTGATATCAAGCTATTTGATGATATATTATCAGAATTAGAAAAGTTGAAATTAATAGACAATGATCCTAAATCTGAAGCATTATTAAAAAATTTGAGAAAACAATTACAGAAAGAACCTAATAGAAAAATAGTGATTTTTTCTGAATACATTGATACTGTAAAATATTTGAGTGATAAACTAAATAATGTTTTTAATGGTAGAGTCTTGACTATTGCTGGTGATCTGAAATCTAAAATAGAAGATATTAATAAAAACTTTGATGCCACTTACGATGAAAAAAAACAAGAAAACAAATATGACATCCTACTATCTACTGATAAGATATCTGAGGGTTTTAACCTCAATCGTGCTGGTATGGTTATCAATTATGATATACCGTGGAATCCTGTGCGTGTGATTCAGAGAATAGGTAGGATCAATCGTATTAGCAAAAAAGTTTTTGACGAATTGTACATAGTTAACTTTTTCCCTACTCAGATAGGTGCCGATGAGATAAAGTCTAGAGAAATAGCTAGTATCAAAATGTTTCATATACACAATATTTTAGGTGAGGATGCTAAAATATTTGATATAGATGAGGTGCCTACTGAGTCTGGTCTCTATGATAAATTAAAACAAAATCCAGAACAATTAGAAAAAGAAAGTTTCTATACTAAAATGCTTAAAGAATATGATGAAATCAAAAAAAATCATCCTGACATCATAAAATCTCTAGATGATGTACCATTGAGAATAAAAGTAGCTAAGGAAAGTAACGACAATGAAATATTGGTCTTTATTAAAAAATTTAGCTTATACATCAGATATGCTAAATATACTGAACAAGGTGAGGCTATCAGCGAAATCAGCATAGAAGATGCAATAGATAAAATCAAATGCTCTATTGACCAAAAAAATCTACCACTAAGTAGCAAATTTTGGGATACTTACGAAAAAATGCGTCTGCTAAATGATAATCCTCAAGAACAAACTTCTGACATTAAAAATAAAGAAATTAATATTGATCAAAAGGCACTAAATAGTATAAAAAGTATTATCAAAAAAGGTAATGAAAGATTTAATCCTTATCTCAAATTTTTAGATATGCTTAGAGAAGATATTGTAGATTACGGTACACTACCCACTAAAACTCTCAGGCGAATAGCTGATATTAACTATAGATCTGATGCTGATACAGATAATGCTATTGCTGTAATAGAATCATTAATGAGAGAATTAGGCCCTAATTATTTAGACATTGAGAAACAACGCAATAAAAATATCAATAAAGAAATCATCATAGCCATTGAAAATCAAAAATTATGAAGAGAGATGAATTAGATATTATCTTGCAAGAGGGGGAAGGTTATAAAATAGAATTTAAAGAAAATATTAGTGGATTAGATAAAGAAATTGTATCGTTTGCTAATGCTTCTGGTGGTAAAATAATTATCGGTATATCTGATGATGGTAAATGCAAAGGAATTGATGTAACAAATAAATTAAAATCTCAAATACAGGATATTGCTAATAATTGCAATCCTAAACCAGAAATTTTTATTGAAAAAATAGATAATATTGTAATAGTAGATGTAAAAGAAGGTAATGATAAACCATATCAATGCCCTTCTGGATTTTATAAAAGAATCGGAGCTAATTCTCAAAAAATGACTAGAAATGAAATTCAAGAACTTTTCAAATCAGAAGGTAAAATAAGATTCGATGAACTTATAGCAAAAGATTTCAATTATAATAGGGATTTTGATCATGATAAATTAAGAAAATTTATAGAACTTGCTTCTATAACAAATTATCAAAAAACTGATGTTATTTTATCTAGTTTATATGTTTTACAAAAAAGAGATAAAAAAATGTTACTAAATAACGCAGGAGTGCTATTTTTTGCGAAAAAACCACAACAATTCATCCCTTGGTCTATCTTTACTGTCGTTTTATATAAGGATAATGGTGGTATTTATATTAATGATCGCAAAGATATATCTGGTTCTTTAATAGATATTGTTGATCAGGTAATGGACTTTGTGAGACTTTATACAAAAGTTGCATATAAATTTACTGGAATGCCACAACGTATAAATATTTATGAATATCCTTTAGAAGCTATCAGAGAAGCAGTGATTAATTCAGTGATGCATAGAGATTACTTTGAACATGGTCATAATAATATTTTGAAATTTTTCCCTAATAGAATAGAAATAGAAAATGTATGGTCAAAACCTACTAATTTTAAACTAGGTAAAACTATTTTTAGAAGAAATCAAATCATTGCTGATTTATTTACACGTATACATTATGCCGAAAAATTAGGCTCTGGTATAGGAAGAATAAAAGAATATTGCAAAAAAGAAAATGCTCCTTTACCCAAAATATCTTATACTGATACTCATTTTTATATCGTCTTTAAACCTAGCAATGAGTATATTCGCCTGACTATGACTGAAAATAAACAAAATGATGCTTTTGAAACATGGGAAAAAACTACCCAAAAAACTACCCAAAAAACTACCCAAAAAATAATTAAACTTATTTCTAACAATCCTTATATCACTAGAAAAGAACTCGCTGAAATAGTCGGAATAACTGAGGATGGAATAAAATACCAGCTAAATATTATGCAAAAAAAAGGATTAATAAAACGACTAGGACCTAAAAAAGGTGGATATTGGCAAATAATAGATAACAACATAGAAAATAATGAGTAATATTTCTCAAAATAATAAATCTGAAAATCAAAAATTATGAATATAAACCAAAATCTCATTGCTCTCATACAAAAATTTAATAGTAAGGATTTAGAATTTTTTCTAAGAGACAAAAGTGATAGCTTTGAATTCCCTAGAGAAAAACTTTATTTTGATAGAGATAAATATCAAACTTATGAAAATGCAGAGTTATTAGCTACTAACCAATTATCTGATGGCACCATCATAGTATGCACTATCCTCGTTACTAAAGATCTCACTGAGCGTTCTAGCAAAAAACTGCAATTTGATTTTGCCAAAGATATTCTAAAAAATAATTACTACGACGCTGGCATCTTCGTTTTTTATGATTCTGATGGTCATTTCCGCTTCAGCTTAATATATGCTGAATATTATGGTAATAAACGTTCGTGGAATAGCTTTAAACGTTTCACTTATTACGTTAGCAAAGAACTAACTAATAAAACTTTCTTAGATCAAATAAGCAATGCAGATTTCTCATCTATTGAGGCTCTCAAAAAGGCTTTTAGCGTAGAACCTGTAACTAAACAATTTTATAATGAAATACAAAGCTGGTATTTCTGGGCTATGGACAAGATATCTTTCCCCACCGACTACAAATATAGCGATAATCCCGCAAAAGATGATGAAATACGCAATTCTAATAACCTTATTCGCCTCATCACTAGAATAATTTTCATCTGGTTTATTAAACAAAAAAATCTTATTAATGAAGATATATTCTCAGAGGAAAAATTAAAAAATATCATAAAAGATTTTAATAAAAATAAAGATGCTGCTAATTACTATAATGCCATACTACAAAATCTCTTTTTCGCTACACTAAATCAGAAAATCAATGAACGCGAATTCGCCGAAAATAATGGCTTCAATGTAAATAAAAAACAATATGGTGTCAAAAATCTATATAGATATGACGACCTCTTTCTGATAACTAAAGATGAAGTTAAAAAGCTTTTCAGAGAAACTCCATTTCTGAATGGTGGACTCTTTGACTGCCTAGACAAAGAAGACGAAAACGGCAAAGTGATCTACATTGACGGATTTTCTAGAAATCCTAACAAAAGAGCCATTATACCCGATTATTTATTCTTTCAAAATGAAGAAAAAAAGGTTGACTTATCTAAATATGGACTCAGAAAAGATTCACTAGTAAGAGGTTTGATTAATATTCTACAATCATATAATTTCACTATTGACGAAAATACTTTAATAGACCAAGAGGTAGCTCTAGACCCAGAACTTTTAGGTAAAGTTTTTGAAAATCTACTAGCCTCCTACAATCCAGAAACAGCTAGCACTGCTCGCAAAGCTACTGGCAGCTACTACACACCTCGCGAGATTGTTGACTATATGGTGCAGGAGAGCCTTTTCTCCTATCTGAAATCTAAATGCCCAGATATAGATGAAGCACAAATAAGAAACTTACTTTC
>LUZL01000121.1 GCA_001603615.1 Bacteroidales bacterium Bact_20
GTAGTAGAAAAAGATGGAAAACAAATCATCACACCATTAGAAAAATATGGCATTAAGATTATAAGTATGGGTTTTTTTATAGATCCAGATAAAGCCTTGATATGGCGTGGACCTATGATTGGTTCTGCTTTTAGACAAATAATGGATGATAGTCAATGGGGAGATTTAGATTATCTAATAATAGATACACCTCCTGGTACAGGAGATATTCATTTGACGTTAGTTCAGAATTATAGCCTGACGGGTGTAGTTATAGTAACTACTCCTCAGAAAATAGCTATTAATGATGCTGTAAAAGCGATAAATATGTTTCAAGACCCTAATATAAATGTTCCAATATTAGGAATAGTAGAAAATATGTCTTATTTTATTCCTCCTGATGCTCCTGATAAAAAGTATAATATCTTTTCTGGACGTGGTTCTGTAAGTGATATAGCTAAAAAATATAATATAAGAATATTAGGGCAAATACCTATAGATCCACAAGTATGTGATGAAGCAGATAATGGTCGCCCAGCTATTTTAAATGATAATACTAAATATGCTGAGGAGCTCAGAAAAATGGTGGATGCTACTACTCAAGCAGTTGCTATTCGCAATGCCACATTACCAGAAACTAAAATTGTAGAAATCAAATATCAATAAAAAAATTATTATGGAATACGAAGAAATAAAAAAGAGAGTTTTATATTTGTTAGATCAAATACGCCCATATTTACAAAATGATGGTGGTGATATGGAGTTTATAGAATTAACAGATGATTATAGAGTAAAATTGAAGCTAACAGGTGCATGTCACGCTTGTCCAATGTCTGTCATTACTATTAAAAATGGAATTGAGGAAACCCTCAAGCAATATATTCCTGAAATTAAAGAAGTCGTTAATGTATTAAATTAAGCATTATACCTCACAGTTTTTTTAACTTTTGTTACATATTATTAGTTAATCAAATTATATAATTTGTTATTGCTCATTTTGAGTAAAAAAATTATATTAAACACAATAGAAAATATTGCTATTTTTACTAAATTTTTTAAAATACTATGGAATCAATTATTAGAGAATTTACTAATAAAAAAATATGTATTTGGGGATGGGGTAGAGAAGGCAAAAGCAGTTTTAGATTTATAAACAAATTTGCTCAAAATTCTGATATTGTAATAGCTGATGATCATATTATTGATGAAAATAATATTAATTTTATTTCTCAAGAAGAGTTGATAGCTAATATTGATAAATTTGACATTATAATTAAATCACCAGGTATTAGTTTATATAATTTAAATATTAAAAAAAACCAAAATATCACAAGTCAAATAGAATTATTTCTAAAATATTATAAATATAAAACTATAGGTATTACTGGTACTAAAGGTAAATCTACTACTACAAATTTAATATATTATTTGTTAAAAACATACAATGACAAAGTGCAAATTGGCGGTAATATTGGCATACCAGTATTTGACCTTTTGATGAATGATAACCAAACAGATTGGTATATTTTAGAATTATCTTGTCATCAGTTAGATCAAGTGATGTATTCTCCTCATATAGCAGTATTGCTTAATATTTTTCCTGAGCATTTAGATTATTATCACTCCTTTGAATTATATAAGCAAGCTAAATTAAATATTGTGACCCATCAAAAAAGTAATGATATAGCAATAATAAACAGTAATATTACTAATATTGCGAATTTAAAAAGTGAAATTTGGAAATTTGGAGAAGATACCTTAAAAAATGAAAGAGGATTGTTTTATAATGATAGAAATTTAATTTTTAAAGATGCTAATCAACAGAGAAATTTACCGATCAATAGAGAAAAATTAAAACTACAAGGTAAACATAATATTTATAATATTTGTGCAGCTCTATTGTCTGCGAAACTAAGTACTGGACGAGATATAGAAGACTTTATTAATAAAATTTATGAATTTCAGCCCTTACCACATAGATTAGAATATGTAGGCAAATATAAAGATATTTATTTTTATAATGATAGTATTTCTACTATACCGCAATCTACGATAGCAGCTCTAGAGTCCTTAGATAATGTAGACACAGTCATAATAGGTGGGATGAATAGAGGAATAGATTATACAGAACTTTTTGAATATTTTAAAAAATCTACTGTAAGCAATATATTTTGTATTGGGGAATTAAAAGATAAATTATATCAAAACTTAGTAAATATAAATGATAAGAATGTTATGAAATTTGATGATTTAATGCAAGCTGTAGAAGCAGCATACAAATATACTACAAATAGTAAAATTTGCTTACTATCACCGGGGGCAGCTAGCTA
Organism: Bacteroidales bacterium Bact_20; assembly: GCA_001603615.1. Classification (GTDB taxonomy): domain Bacteria; phylum Bacteroidota; class Bacteroidia; order Bacteroidales; family DTU049; genus DTU049. The sequence goes on from LUZL01000121.1 coordinate 2,310, forward strand.
CGATCAGTTTAAAAATTTTGAAGAGCGTGGTGATAAATATAAAGATTATATAGAATATTTTGGTAGAGAAGACAAATAAAAAAATTTAATAATTAAAAAGAAAACTAAATTTAAGAAATTATTAAGCGGATAGTTAATAATAGATGATTTATATAGAATGTAACGGAAATAAACGTTTATCATTTTATCATTTTTTAATTGTTTCAAACAATATATGATATAAGTATATTATTTTTTTTTAAATTAACTAAATATCTTTAAAACAATTAGAGATGTTTACTAAGGTTTTTAAAAAATGTTTTATAAAATTTAAAATTACAATACATATATGGAAATATGAATTTAATTAAATATTTTGTATATCATTAATTAATTGAAACAATTATTTAATGCTGTTTTTCAATCACATTATTATTATTTCATACCATTAAAAAATAAATTTATGGAGCGTAACATAAACTAAATATTAAATTGTAAAATACCTAATAAATCAATTACGTAATAATGGTATATAATAATTGATTTAATAATAATCTAAAAGATTTGAAATTAAATATAGGGAAGATTATTTCCTAGAAGCTATCAGTATTTCTAATAGTTTAATAGCTGCATCAGGTATAGGAGTTCCAGGGCCAAATATAGCTACCACACCAGCATCAAATAAAAACTGATAATCTTGAGGTGGGATTACACCACCTACTATAACCATAATATCCTCTCTACCTAATTTTTTCAGTTCATCTATCACTTGTGGTACCAATGCTTTATGAGCACCTGCTAAGCTAGAAATACCGATAATATGCACATCATTTTCTACAGCCATTTTAGCAGCTTCTTCTGGTGTCTGAAAGAGTGGACCCATATCTACATCGAAGCCTATATCAGCATAAGCTGTAGCTATTACTTTAGCACCTCTATCGTGACCATCCTGTCCCAATTTAGCAACTAAAATACGAGGTCTACGACCTTCTAATTTTGCAAACTCATCAGCTAATTGTTGAGCTTTGCGAAAACTTTCATTTTGACTAATTTCTGAACTATACACACCTGTTATTGATTTAATTTCTGGAGTATAACGCCCCCAAGCTTTTTCCATTGCATAGCTTATCTCACCTAAGGTAGCTCTGTATTTTGCAGCTTCTATTGCTAGCTCTAAAAGGTTGCCTTCACCTGTTTGGCATGCATGTGTAATGGCATCTAATGCTTGTTTTACTTTTTCATTATTTCTTTTAGCTTTTACTTCTCTTAAACGTTCTATTTGTTTTTCTCTAACAATAGTATTATCAACTTCTAAAATTTGAATAGGTTCTTCTTTATCCAATTTATATTTATTAATACCAACTATAATGTCTTGTCCAGAGTCTATGCGTGCTTGACGACGAGCAGAAGCTTCTTCAATTCTCATTTTTGGAATACCAGCGACGATAGCTTTTGTCATACCACCTAGCTCCTCTACTTCTTGAATTAGTTCCCATGCTTTATGAGCTATTTCATCAGTTAAAGTTTCTAAATAGTAAGAGCCACCTAGAGGATCTACCACACGGCAAATTTGAGTTTCTTCCTGTAGTAAAAGTTGAGTATTTCTAGCAATACGTGCGGAGAAATCAGTTGGTAATGCTATAGCTTCATCTAAAGCATTTGTATGTAGACTTTGCGTATGACCTAATGCAGCAGCCATAGCTTCTATACATGTACGAGCAACATTATTATATGGATCTTGAGCTGTCAGTGACCATCCAGATGTTTGAGTATGTGTACGCAGAGCCATAGATTTAGGATTTTGGGGATTGAATTGTTTTACAATTTTAGCCCATAATAGTCTAGCAGCTCTCATTTTTGCAATTTCCATAAAATGATTCATGCCAGCAGCCCAGAAAAAAGATAATCTAGGAGCGAAATTATCAACAGGAATACCAGCTTTCAAACCAGTGCGTAAATATTCTAATCCATCAGCTAAAGTATATGCTAACTCTTGCACAGCAGTAGCACCTGCTTCTTGCATATGATAGCCACTAATAGAAATACTATTAAATTTTGGCATATATTGAGAAGTAAATTTGAAGATATCTGCTATTATTCTCATTGATGGCTCAGGTGGGTAGATATAGGTATTACGAACCATAAACTCTTTTAAAATATCATTTTGAATAGTACCATTAAGTTGTTCGAGCTTAGCACCCTGCTCCAGAGCTGTTACAATATAAAAAGCCATAATTGGAATAACGGCACCATTCATTGTCATACTAACAGACATCTCTGCAAGAGGTATTTGATCAAAGAGAATTTTCATATCTTCTACACTGTCAATAGCTACACCAGCTTTGCCTACATCACCAACTACACGTTCGTTATCACTATCGTATCCTCTATGTGTTGGTAGATCAAAAGCTACGCTCAATCCCTTTTGCCCAGCAGCTAAATTTCTTCTATAGAAAGCATTACTTTCCTCTGCAGTGCTGAAACCAGCGTATTGTCTAATAGTCCATGGTTTTTGAGTATACATTGTAGGATAGGGACCTCTGAGAAAAGGTGGTAACCCAGCAGCATAGTCTATATGTTCCAATTCAACAATATCATCATATGAATAATAATTTTTTATAGGAATACCTTCTGCACTATTATAAATAACTTCAGCATTTAACATTTGCTGAGGTTTATTATCTTCAAAAATTTTGATTTTTTTAAAATCAGGTTTCATATTTATTATTTTAATAATTCAAAAAAAAAAAATTACTTAATATTTAATATTTTATGAAAATTTTCCAAAGTTTCTAAAATATTAGATTTTACATGAATGAATTCATTTACACCGTTGTCTTTTAATAGTTCTAAAATTTCAGTGGGATTACCTGCTACTACGATTATTTTGTTTGGATAATTTTCTTTAATAGTTTTAGCAATATTAATTCCTAAAGTACCATATTCCGCATCGCTACTGCATAGAACAATAATATCTGGATTATGTTCAGATATTAGTTTAATCATCATTTCATCATTATTGTAAACCTCTGCATCCATAATTTCATAACCAGCTACACCGAAGAAATTTCGAGAAAAATTAACTCTAGCATTACGCATAGCTATATCACCGAAAGGCAGCAAATAAACCAGAGGTTTTTTATTGCCATTATTTACATGCATTTCAGTGCGATAGCGTAAATTTTCAAATGGTTCTACAACTCTGAAAATCTTCAATGCATTATCATTTTTAGGTTTATTGATTAGAGGTTTATGTAGCTCTGCAGAAATAGTTTCATTCATATTTGGGTAATTATTTATACCAATAACAGTGGATTTTCTTTTTAGTATAGCATTTAATTTATTTTCTGCACTTTTTTCTATTTCATTTTTAATCCAAGAATTTTCCATAACAGCTTTAAAACCTCCCATATCTTCAATTTGACAAAATAGATCCCAAGCGTGCTGAGCAATAGATTTTGTTAAATTTTCTATCAAATAAGAACCTCCTGCAGGATCTATGACATTATCGAAATGAGCTTCGTCGCGGAGGATTAATTGAACATTTCTAGCTATCCTTTTACTAAAATCATTAGATTTATGTAAGGTAATATCATGAGGCAAAATAGTAATTTCGTTAGCACCACCGATAATTGCTGACATAGCTTCTACAGTATTTCGTAGCATATTATTGTACACATCATAAGCAGTTTTGTTAAAAATGCCAGTTTTACTATGTATGAAAATTTTAGTTTTATCTTTTGATAATTCATATGCAGTCAAAACCTTAGATATAAGTAATCTAGCTGCACGTAGTTTTGCAATTTCAATAAAATAAGTACTACCTAGCCCTAAAGTTAATCTAATTCTTTTAATAGCTTGATCAATAGAGATACCATTATCAGTTAAAATATCCAAATAATTAACCATTTGAGCAAGAGAAAATGCTAATTCTTGCACAGCATTAGCCCCAGCATTATGATAAATATCCCCATTAATATTTATAATTTTAAAATTTGGGTTCCAATTACTAAGAAAATTAAATAAAGTAGTTAATTCATTTACATTATCATCAAAACTATTGTAATAGCTACCATTTAACAAATAATAAGCAAAAAAGTCAAAATTAAAAGAGCCTTTTAATAAGTTTAAATCAAAATTATTTTCAGTAGCCCATTCTTTAATTATTTGAGCTAAGATAGAATAGGAATATGAAGAGCTAAAATGAACGCTATGATTAGCAAGATCTAAATTATTAAATAAAATACTTAAATCATTTTTGTTGTCAATATTGGGAATATTAAATTCAACAGCATCTGCACCATTTGAGGTTGATTTAATAGCTATTTCATTAGCCGTTTTTAAATCAATTTCATCAATATTTTGAATTACCTGCCACAATAATTTTTTGTCATTATAACCTCTCAAATAAGGATAAACATTAGGATAATAAGTAAGGTCTATAAGGCCTTCGAGATCAATTTTAGTGTAGAAAGGTTTCACATCAAAACCTTCATCGGTTCTCCAAAAAATTTTAGAGATATCAACTCCTTTGAGACTATCTTTAATAGCTTCTTCCCATTGTTTAGGAGAAACTGGAGGGAACTCTGCAAAAAGCTTATTTTTAGCCATAATCTATATAATTTCTTTTTGCAAACTTAAATAGAATTTTTGAAACTAAAAAATGAATTATTAAGAGTGAAAGATAAGAGAGGAAATACAATTTTTTTGCTTCACTTCCTCTGTTTTATTTTATAGTTTCTTTCAACTTTTGTATCAATTTCCTCTGTTCGTTACTCAATTTCTTTGGAAAATTGACTTTTATTTTTATAAATAAATCTCCATGTTTATTTGGATTTTCATAATTAGGCATTCCTTTATCTTTTACTCTGAGTATTTCTTCTGGTTGGGTGCATTCTTTTAATTTTACTTTTACTGGTTTATCTAATGTAGGTACTATAATTTCACCTCCTAATAGTGCTGAGAATAGATCCATTTCTACTTCTGTATAGAGATCATCTCCTTTTCTTTCAAATTTTGGATGTTTAGCTATGTGTATATTAATTAATAGATCGCCATTTAGGTTAGGTATATTATGTGATGCTTTTTTTATTCTTAAGATTTGTCCATCTCTGATACCAGGTTTTATTGGTACTCTAATTTGTTTATTATTTATATTTAATATCTTTTTTGTACCGTGATATGCTTCTTCTAAAGTTATAGTTATGTCTGTGGAATATTCACTCGGTCTACTCTGAGTTCTATAGTTTGCATTTCTACTTTGTCTATTACTGCTTTGAGTATATATATTGTCAAAGTTAAAATTTGAACCAAAAAACATTCTAAAAAAGTCAGAAAACGGACTACTGCCAGCTTGTCCAAAGATATCTCCCAGATCAAAACTGTCATATTGATAGCTAGTACTTCCTTGTTGATAGTTATTAAAATCAAAATTTTTATACTTATCCCAATTAGCACCTAATTCATCATATTTTTTGCGTTTTTCTGGATCACTTAATACTTCATAAGCTTCATTAATTTCTTTAAATTTTTCTTCAGCTTCTTTATTACCAGGATTTTTGTCTGGATGATATTGCAAAGCTAACTTTTTATATGCTTTTTTTATCTCTTCTTCACTACTATTCTTATTTATTCCTAATATTTTGTAATAATCTTTATATTCCATAGGGTAATTAATAAATTTTTAAATTAATTCATTTTTTAATATCAAAATTTATGCAAAAAATTTAATTCTGTCTAAAAGGCAGAGTTATTTTTATAATAAAACTAAATACTGAAAATTAATCCTATTTCTAGTGGTGTAACTGCTGGTCCTCTATTTGGTTTAAAAAGTGGAGAAAAATTGTATTGCAGCATAAAACCTAAATAATTGAAATTGATTTTAAGTATTAAACCACTTTTAATTTTGTTAAAACTATTTAAGTTATATCCTTTTTCATCTACTACAGGAATATTTAGTTTTAGTTTATAATAATTAAATAATTGAAATCCTAATACTGGTCCAAAGCTAATATTTATTTTGTGATTAGATTTATTTTGAAGTTCTAGTAATAGTGGAATTTCTAAATATGCAGCAGAAAGCTTTGTTTGTTCTATTACTACATCAATAATTATAATATCTTCAGGCTCTATATGTATACCATCTTCATATTCTATTACATAACCACTATTTTCTAATATATAATTTACCCATTGAATACCTATACCAGTAACTAAACCCCAATTATGATTTTTATTTAACCCTAATGATATTTGCAGAAAATTAAATTGAAAACCAATTGATTTATTAAAATTTAAAGATAAATCATTGTAATTATGTGGTATAGAAAAAGATAATGGTTGCTGTCCATAGTTTGTGTATAATATTCCAAATGACAACCAATTACCTTTAAAATTTTCTTTTTTGTCTTTTGTTTTATTATTTACTTTATAGCCACCAAACATTATAAAATCTTCATCTTTATTTTTTTGAGATTTAGCTTGAGCGATTTCATTATTTGTTGTATCAGTAATTATTTGATCATTAATTATAGAAAAATAATTATATAATTTTAATGAATCATTTTTTAAATCAATTTTCTTATTTGATAATTTGACATTTGAAGCGACTGATTTTTCAATATTTAATATTTGAGGTGAACCGAAATAATTTACAAAACTTGTCCCTTGTGCTAATAAATTTAATTGATGAAAGGCTTTTATATTTATTTTAGCAGCATTATTAGTTTTAGCATTTACATCCCAGGCAGTCAGATCTGAAGCATTTACGTAGCTAGACTCATCAGCTGTTATGCTTAAATCTTTTACTAATCCTTTGATTATTAGATTGCTAGCATTATTTACATTGATTTCTAAATTATTACATAATATTACTAATTCACAATATGAGGCATTATTTAGATTTATTTTTAAGCTATCTGTTTTTAATGTATCTATTATTTTTACTTTAGCACCATTATTTATGTCAATTTCTTTAATATTTTCATTTATAATAATGGATTTATTTTCATCTTTTAATGTTAAAAAGTTCTGATTATTTATATTTGATAAAATATCATATGATGTAATAGAATCTGATATCCGCAATATATATTTACCATTTTCTAGGTATATTTTATCTATATTTTGAGCTATGGAGTTATTAAATAAAATTATTAAGAATGTAATTATAAAAATACTTTTTTTCATTTTTGTGTAAAAATATTTTGCAATATTATTCAAAAAAAATCTAATAATTAAAAAAAATTATATTAATTCGTATCTTCTAATAAAATGTTTAAATAATTTTTATAACGCAAAGGATTGATTTCTCCATTTTCTACTGCAGATATTACTGCACATTCTGGCTCATTTACATGAGTGCAATTATTGTATTTACAATTATAAATATATGGTTTGAATTCTCTATACCAGTGTCCCAATTCCCATTTTTCGAAATTAGGTAAACCAAATTCTTTGATACCTGGTGTATCTATAATGGCACCGCCTGTACTGATAAAATGCATTTCGGCAAAGGTTGTCGTATGTCTTCCTTTTTGATATTTTTCAGAAAGTTCTTGTGTTTTTAGCTGTAAGCTGTCTAGTTTATTAATTAATGAAGATTTGCCAACGCCACTTTGGCCAGCTAATAAAAATGTTTTATCTTTTATGAAATTTTTTAGTTCATCTATACCATTAGAGGTTATGACTGATGTTAAAAAAATTTTATAACCTATTTGTTTGTAGATATTGTAAAGAGTATTGAAGTATGTATCATTTTTATCATATAAATCACTTTTGTGAAATATCAAATATACATCTACATTATATGCCTCTGCCAGTACTAAAAATCTGTCAATAAATCCCATCGGTGTATATGGATGATGTGGAGTGATCATTAGCAAAGCTCCATCCAGATTAGTAGCTATTATTTGATATGTAGCACCAGCTTTGGTAGCTCTGCGTAAAATAGCATTTTTTCTTTCATAAATATTAGTAATTATGCCAGTTGTTTCAATTTTATTTTCTTCTAAGTATACCTCTACAAAGTCGCCTACAGCTACTGGATTAGTAGTATTATAATTTTGTAATCTAAATTTACCTCTCACTCGGCATGGGATCATCTCGTTGCTATCACACATTTTGACATAATACCAACTGCCAGTACTTTTAGTTACTAATCCTTTCATTTTTTTATTTAAAAAATTAAAAATACATATTTTTTAGTAATTTATATTTTATCTGGTGTACCTACACAAGCTACGCTAACTTTAGTATTTGGAATATTTTTAAACAATTCTATTAATGAAACTGTAGTAGCTCCAGTTGTAATGACATCATCTACTATTAATAAATGTTTATTAGCAAATGTTTGAGTATTTTTTATAGCAAAGACGCCATTTAAATTATCATATCTTTCCCATTTAGTTTTTTTAGTTTGAGTTTCTGTGAATTTAGTTCTCACAACATCATTTGTATTAATAGGAACATTCAAAACCTTACTAATACCTTTAGCGATCATTTCTGATTGATTATAACCTCTTATTTTTTCTTTTTTAGGATGTAATGGTACTGGAATAATTAAATCTATGGGTGTATTAATGTTTGATAATTCATTACCGATTAATTTACCGAAAAAAACACCTACATCTTTGCGACCTTTATATTTGAGTGCATGTAAACAATCTTGCAATATACCTCCTTTGTAGAAATAGCAAAGTGCAAAAGCATATTCTATATTAGCTTGTCCAATGAATTTTTCATAAAGTGGGTTATCAATGAAACTACTATAATATGTGAAACTTAGTTGAGAATAACACGACTCACATAAAATACTTTTATTATTGTAAATAGGTTTATTACAGGATAAACAGTATTTAGGATAAAAAAGTTGAAAAAAAGAATTAATAAAACTATTCATTATTAGTCATAAGGCAAACAAGAGAGATTATTCTAATTTCAAACTTCCCTCACCTAGTACATAGTCATTAGTGAAAATAGAAAAATAATATATGCCAGGGATAAGATTAAGATTGTCTCTAGCATAATCCAAACATATTTTTTGAGCTTTTCCATTGTATTTAATGGTAGTTTTTTCAGAATATTGAAGAGTTTTTCCTTGATATTCAAAGATATAACTGCCTTGAGTTAAAATAAGTCCATCAGGTCTAGCAATTCTAATATATAAGGTATATTCTCCTGGTGGGACTAATTTATTTTCACCAATGATAAAACAAATGTTAAATTTATTTGTTCTATTTGCTTTATCAGTAGGGATGTCTTTATCTCCACGTACTCTATAAGCTAATGGAGATACATTATAAGCAACCATATAAGTAGCTTCAGATATAGTTTTAGTTAAAGAATCACTAATAGTGGCTAATTCTACTGATTTAGATATTTGAGTGGTAAGATCTTCTTTTAGTTTTACATTTTCTGCCGTTAAGACTTGATTTACTCTGTATAAGCTATCTATTTGCTTTACATAGCTTTGAGTGATATTTCTCAATCTATCAAGCTGTCGTTTTATACGATTGTAATCTGCTTGAGATGCTATTAATTTTTCAATTTCTTTAGCTTGTTCCTGAATAATGCTATCTTGATTAATTAATTTTATATTTAGAGAACCATACTCTTCTTTTATATTGTTATATTCAGTCATTATGCTGTCTAATTCATTTTTAAGTTCTAAAGACATTTGCATATTTTTTTGGTTTTCTACCACAGCAGTCTCAAATCTATTGTGAGAACTGAAATATAAATAAATGAAAATGCCATTAGTAATCAGTAGCAAAATAATGATTATAATATAAGCAGTTTTTTTATTGTTAGACTTTTGTTTTTGATCACTAACAAAGTTTTGATTATTTAGCTCATTCATAATAAATATTTTTTTGCAAAAATAAATAAATTATTATAAAAAAAAATGATTTTAAATAATAAATTTAGGATTTTTTAGGATTTCTTTAATACCATCTTCTAGAGAAGTCATTGGCCTATTAAGTAATTTTTTCATTTTAGTAATGTCTGGTAAACGCCTTTTCATATCTCCTTCCTTGAGAGCAGGGAGGAAGACTAATTCTGCATCTATACCAGTGATTTTACAGATTATTTTAGCCAAATCTATTATTGGAATTTCATTATCATTACCAATATTAAATATTTTAGAATCCAAATTTGGATTTTCAATACATTGTAATAAATGATTATAAGTAGCATCTATATTATCATTTATATAGCAAAAAGTACGAGTTTGAGAGCCGTCACCGTAAATAGTAATTTTCTTTTCTGTAAAAGCTTGTTTTATAAATTTACTAATCACAAAATCTGGATTTTGCTTAGGACCATAAGTATTGAAAAAGCGAAATATAGAATAATTTAAGCCAAATTCCTGATTAAAAGTTTTAAGATAAATTTCGCTTAAATTTTTCACTGCAGCATATGGCAAGCGAGCATTGAGGGGAGTGGTATCTTCATTTTGAGGAAATTCTACAGACTCACCATATACCTCAGAGCTAGAGCTATAAAACACACGCTTCACTTTAGTATTTTTAGCTAACTTACAAATATTTTCTGTACCATAAATATCTTTTAAAACATTAAAAGGTTGCTCTAAGGTACGCTGCACACCCACTACAGCAGCATAATGAAAGACATAATCTATAGGATAACTAAAAAAAACTGCACTGATTTCGTCATAATCATTTACATCTAATTTAATAAATCTGAATCTATCGTAATTATTTTTAGGTAATTTTTCTAAGGATCCAGTAGATAAATTATCTACAGCTATTACACAAAAATCTGGATTTGTGAGTAATTTCTCTACTAATGAACTTCCGATAAATCCTGCTCCACCTGTTACTAAAATATGTATCATATTATTATAATTTTTTTATAAATTTAATTTTCTAAAATTGATAATAAATATTTGCCATAACCACTATTTAATAATGGAATAGCTAAATTTTTTAATTGATCTTTATTAATAAACCCCATTCTATATGCTACCTCTTCTATACAACCGATTTTAAGACTTTGTCTTTGTTCTATGACTTGCACAAATTGAGAAGCTTGCAATAAACTCTCAAAAGTGCCAGTGTCTAGCCATGCTGTACCTCTAGATAAAACTTTGACTTTCAGTTTTTTAATCTTTAAATATTCTTTATTCACATCAGTGATTTCATATTCACCTCTAGCACTTGGCTTTAGTGATTTAGCTATATCTATAACATTATTATCATAAAAATATAAGCCAGGTACAGCAAAATTAGATTTTGGATTTACAGGTTTCTCTTCTATAGAAATCGCATTTAGATTTTGATCAAACTCTACTATACCATAACGTTGAGGATCTGAGACATGGTACGCAAATATAATAGCACCGTCAGGATCATTGCAACTTTGCAAAAGTTTGGCAAAACCATTGGCAAAAAACAGATTATCACCGAGTATCAAACACACTTTATCATTAGATATGAAAGACTCCCCAATGACAAAAGCCTGAGCTAATCCATTAGGTACAGACTGCTCTGCATAAGAAAATGAACATCCCCATTGAGAACCGTCTTTTAATAATTTTTGAAAATTAGGCAAATCTTGAGGAGTAGAAATAATTAAAATTTCTCTGATACCTGCCATCATGAGAGTAGATAATGGATAATAAATCATGGGCTTATCATAAACAGGCAGTAGCTGTTTACTAATAGCGAGTGTAATAGGGTAGAGTCTAGTGCCAGAACCACCTGCTAAAATTATGCCTTTCATTGGAGATAATATTTTTTACAAAGTTAAATAAGAAAAACTAAATTTAGAAAATTTTTAAAATAGATGAAACTGAATGATAAAGAAAAGATAAAAATAATTTAATGTAGGTTTTCTATTGTTCAATTAATTAATCTTAAAAATTTCTTGTTTTATTTTTTTGAAACTGCAATATTTATTTTTAGTAGTTTC
>LUZL01000122.1 GCA_001603615.1 Bacteroidales bacterium Bact_20
GATCTAATTTTGTAGTTTTTATTTAGTAATGCATCCCATTGACTTTTAATTTCTTGTGTAGCAGTCAAACCATTTTGTCTAATATTTATGATTTGTGTTTTATATTGAGATAAAAATATAGCTACACCAGGGCATAGACTATCTTTATTAGAAAAAATACCTTCATCTGAATAAGCTAATATAGGTATTACAGCATCGTCACCAGCTATTATTACATAGGCATTATTACTTTCGAAAATATATAATTCATCATTAATTCCTAACCATTTTGGGATATATGCTTCAGAAACAAACACTTTTTCACCACTTTTATCAATCAATTTTAAATAATATTCTGCTATTTTATAAGCAACATTTTTGCTAATCGGTGCACTAAATAACTGAAATGAAATTAAAAATAAAAATATTACAAACAATTTTTTCATAAACCCAATTTTGTATTAAATATACAAAATTAAAAAAATTATTTTAAATATTTACATCATAATTACCAAAACGCACATCAGACTGATAAATATCATTGCTATTAATGAAAATATCTTTAAATATTTTTTTATATATTCCATTCTGCTTCATTATCTTATAATAAGATAAATTATTTTTGGTAAGCTCACGCATTTGTATCGGTGATAAATAACAATATGTATAATTGGCAATGTCTACTTTGTTTCTATATATTTTCTCATCAGGTAATTCTTTAGTAATTAATGTAACTACTCCTCTTTGTTTGCATTCTTTTTCTATTTCTTCTATAATAATAGAATATTTAGTTTGAATTCTTTTAATATCAAAATCTGAATAAGCAGTATTACCTAATTTCCTAAGTGGACGAATTTGCACTATATCAATATTATAATTATCTAAATAATATTTTAAATTTATCAGATCATCTAGATTATCTGGATTTAATGTGAAATTTAGTCTTAATTTAACTGATGGGAAAGATTTTTTTAATTCTGAAATATCGCTGAGAACTTGATGTAGATGCTCAATTTTAGCTCCTGGCATCATTTTTTCATAAATTTCTTTTGAGAAACCATGCATAGAAATTATTATTTCGTCAAGTCCTGCGCTGAAATATTGATTTATTTTAGCATAATTCAATAGAGATGCATTGGTAGTGAGAGAAACATATGGTACTTTATATTTTTTAGCTTCATATATTATCTTCTCATTATGTAAAAATATTGTTGGTTCTGCTGCACAGCCTATCTGGACACGCAGAGCATATCTAAAGTATTTTTTTGCTAAGATATCTATATCATCTATTTTTAGTTTATCTTTTTCTGGCTTAAAATCTGGATCACTGAAATGACACATTAAACATCTAAAATTGCAATTTAATACTGGATCTAAAAATATATTTAAATGTCTGCGTCTCAATAAAAATAATATACCAAATCCTAAAATTTTTAATCTATCATTTTTTATTAATCTATTAAATTTCAATATTTTATAATAATCCATAAACAATATTTATTAATCATTATTTATTTTTTGATTCAAAATTTTTCTAGATATTTTTAAAAAATCACGTCTAAAATTTTCTATATCAGAAACATTTTCTATGCAAAAATCAGCTTTTTCACATTTGATATCATTAGGCATCTGATGACTATCTATCTGAATAAATCTATTATAATCAAAATTATTATTTCTATGTTTAATAATTCTCTGGTAACGTAGATCTAGTGGTGCTAATATACATATAGTAACATCACAAATTTTATCTATATTATATTCAAATAATAAAGCTGCATCTATAACTATAATATTTTTATTGCAATTATTTATAATATCCCAAATAATAGATGGAAGTGATTTAGCAAATAATTGTGTTAATTTATTAAACTTATCCTCATTAGAATAAATAATATCAGAGATTTCTTTTGCTTTCAATTTATCTCCTTCTATGGGATCTATACCTAATATATCTATTACATTTTGCCTAAAAGATTCATCAAAATATAATGTTTTAGCAGTAGTATCTAAATCTATAATAAAGCAATCAAAATCATAAAACCATTTAGCAAAAGTACTTTTACCACTACCTATGTTACCAGTTACCCCTATGATAAATTTTTTCATATAATAAATAAACTATTTAATATTATAATACAGAGGATTAATCTTTATTATTTTATCTTTAATCAAGGCAGATGGTTGTAGTATAAGTGAATCATTATGTATTATAATATCAAATTGATTTTTTGCAAGAGGTTCTCTAGCAGAAATATTAAAAGAATAATTTCTATGATCATATGAAAAAGTAAAAGTAGTATCATAAGATCTATAAATGTTATAATTAACAATTACATTATTAAGAGGTTTTTTAAACCTTATTTGATCAGATAAAGTTAATATGCTAACTGTATCTGAATTTTTATTAATGTCATCAATATAAAAAAGTTCAGTATACAATTGATTAATTGTGTCTGCTTCTGTTTTTTTTAATAAAATTTTAACTTTTGAAGGGATAACTTTCACATTTTCTATATTATACGAGCCACTCAGATTAATTTTATAATTTGGTATAATAGGTACATCCTTTTCAATGATATTTAATCTATCAAAAACTAAGCTATCAATACTCAGATCTAATAAAACAATATTTAAATTATTCAAAAAATCAGTTCTTATTTTATTAATTACATTATTTTTAGAGATAAAATAAGTAATTGTATCATTATTTTCACTTTTAATATAGTCATTAATAACAATATGAAATGTATCTTTAAAGATTTTGTTATTTAGCAAAAATAGATATCCCTCTCCTCTGAAAACTCCAGTAGTTACAGTATCTATTGAGAAATTACCTTCTACTTCTATAGAAATATTTATCGGGATTTTAATATCTTGAGGAATAGATAATCTAAAAAAAAACCAGATTACAATAGTTGCTATTATTGCAAAGAGAGCACTATTAAAATCTATTTTCATATAAAAATAAGTATTAAAAAAATTAATTAATAAAAAATATTAAACATTTTTTTAAAAAAAATGTAAACCCAGCATTAAATAAAAAATTTAAAAATTGCTGGGTTCACAAAAAGATTTACAAAATGATTAAGATTCTTTGTTACTGCTAGCGTATTGCTGAACTGCAGATTTTTCAATACGTAGTTTCCCTTGTCCTTCAGTCTCTATGATAACTGTATTGCCATCAATATCAACGATTTTCCCATGAATGCCGCCGATAGTTAGGATATGATCACCTTTTTTAAGATTTTCTCTAAACTTTTGCATTTCTTTGTTTTTCTTTGATTGTGGACGAATAAAGAAAAGCCAAAAGATAAGTATCAAAAGGACAATCATGATTAAGGTGGACCACATACTACCTTGAGCATTTTGAGCTCCAGCTGGCTGAGCATAAAGGATGATGTTTAATAAATTCATAATATTATTATTTTTATGGTTTTTTCACATTTGCTTTTATAGTGAGCTGTACTTCACTAGGATTAGCATTAGTGGCTACTGTAATTACCTTCACTTGTTTACCTGATCTGCCACTAGAGTTAAAGTTTACCTCTATAGTACCATTTTCACCAGGTTTTATAGGATCTTTAGGAAAATCAGTTACAGTACAACCACAAGTACTAGATACAGATGTAATAACTAAATCATTTTTACCAACATTAGTAAATTTAAAAGAATAAGAAACTTTTTCACCTTCCATAATGTCTCCAAAATCATGTTCTGTGTTTTCAAAATTGATTATAGCAGTTTGAGTATTTACTTTCTTATTTTCTAAACTAGCAGGATTTTTCACAATATCAGAAGGTAGATTATTATTTTTTTTGCACCCTAGTAGAGAAATGGTTACTATAAATAAAATTAAAAAATTATATTTCATTATTAAAATAATATTTTTTGCAAATTTAATAGAAAATTACAAAATGGTAAAATTTTTATCCTCATTATTCTATTTATATAATTTCTCTTAATTACAATTTAATTTAATAAAAATATTAAAAAATTACCATAATTCAATAAATTATATTATTTTTACAATTAAAAAAATTTTAATAAAACATATGTTACATATAGCAATAGCAGGCAATATCGGAAGTGGAAAAACAACACTAACTGAACTTTTATCTAAGCATTTTAAGATAGAAGCTCTATATGAAGATGTAGATACTAATCCATATCTCGTAAATTTCTATAATGACATGAAAAGATGGTCATTTAATCTACAAATATATTTCCTAAACAGTAGATTTAATCAAATAGTAAATATACAAAAACAACAGTTAAATGTAATTCAAGACCGTACAATATACGAAGATGCTCATATTTTTGCTCTTAATCTCTATGAAATGGGATTAATGGAAGATATTGATTTCAAAACTTATAGAGATTTATTTGATTTGATGTCATCATTTCTGAGACCACCAGATCTGTTAATTTACTTACAAGCTGATGTATCTACTTTAGTTAGACAAATACAATTAAGAGGTAGAGAATATGAAAATTCTATTCGTATTGATTATCTACAAAGTCTAAATGAAAAATATGAAAATTGGATAAACAATTATAATCTTGGCAAAAAATTAATTATAAATGTTGATAATAAAGATTTTTTGCACAATCCAGAAGATTTAGGTGAGGTTATTAATTTAATAAATGCTGAATTGTTTGGATTATTTTGAATATTATGAGGATAGATATATTGACAATATTCCCTGAGATATTTAATGGCCCTTTCGATCAATCTATTATTAAAAGAGCAAAAGATAAAGGTCTCGTAGAAATTTACATTCATAACATAAGGGATTTTAGTAATGATAAACATAAACGAGTAGATGACTATCCCTATGGTGGAGAACCAGGAATGGTGATGATGATAGAACCTATTGCTAATGCTATAGAATGGCTCAAATCTCAAAGATCTTATGATGAAATTATTTTTCTTACACCTGATGGAGAAACATTGACACAACCCATAGCTAATAAGCTAAGTTTACTTAATAATATGATTCTGCTATGTGGTCATTACAAGGGAATAGATGAGCGAGTGAGAGAGATATATATTACTAAGGAGATATCTATCGGAGATTATGTATTAAGTGGTGGAGAAATACCTGCTATGGTTTTGGTAGATGCTATTGTTAGACTCATACCAGGAGTTTTAGGAGATGAGCAGTCGGCACTTACTGATTCTTTTCAGGATGGGCTACTTTCGCATCCAGTGTATACTCGTCCTGCTGATTTCAGAGGTCATAAAGTACCTGAGATACTAAGGTCTGGCAATCATAAAGATATTGAAAATTGGAATATCCAAAAAGCTATTGAGAAAACTAAAAAAAGAGAAAATAAAAATTCCTAAAAATATATTTGTATGAGGACATGTAATATTGATAAAAATACATCTAATTGTAATTGCACCTATGAACCTTGTCCTAGGAAAGGTATTTGCTGCGATTGCTTACGCTATCATCAAAATATGGATGAAATGCCAGCTTGTTTTTTCCCAGATTATATAGAAAAAACTTACGATAGATCAATAGAAAAATTTATTGAATATTATTCAAGGAAAAAATAAGATTTATAATTACTTTTCAATTACATTATTTTTAATAAATTTTTTATTTCTCTTATAGCTTGATTTTGCTTGCTTAATACGCGATATACAATTGATATAAGAGGAAATTTACTAATGTCATCACCTAGAATATTTGCCAAAGTAAATATACCATAGTAGCCCTCTACTGTTTGTTTCATCTCTATTTTTGAGTATTCTAATGAATAACCTTTTCCCAATAAAATGCCAAAAGACCTATTACGCGAAAATTGACTATAGATTGTTACTAGTAAATCACCTAAATATAATGGTTGCATTATATCTATGTCTACATCATTTTTAAAATATTTTAGGAAATCTTTCATTTCATTAGCAATTTTAGTAACTAGTACACTTAAAAAATTATCTCCTAATCCATAGCCTATGCACATACCTGCGAGAATGGCATAAATATTTTTAACTACAGCAGCATACTCAGCTAATTCTATGTTTTCATCATATTCTAAATGCAGAAAATATGAATTAAGCAATGGATATAT
>LUZL01000123.1 GCA_001603615.1 Bacteroidales bacterium Bact_20
CTAGATACTGTGTCTATTAAATATCATACAAGCCTTAAAACTATTAGTGATTTTTTTGACATCCCTTATGAAGATTTGAAATTTCTCAACCCTCAATATATTAAAGACATTATACCATCATCTGAAAATCAAATTTATTGTATTCGTATTCCTAAAAAATATCAAATGCAATTTTATAGCAAAGAAAAAGCATTTTATGATACACTTTTAGCTACAAGAACTTATACAGACACTAGTACTATTACAAAAAACATACCTATTGTACAGAATACAGGTAATGTAATATATCATAAGGTACAAAGTGGCCAAACACTCTCTACTATAGCAGCTAAATATAAGGTGAGTGTTTCAGATATTAAAAGATGGAATAACCTTAAAAGCAATATGATTTATGCTGGTCAAAAACTAAAAATATATACTAATTCACCACCTAAATCATCATCTACTTCTAGCACTAAATCTGAGTCTAATACTGTTGCTAGCCAGAGCGGTACTACTAACCAATCGCAAAATATCATTCATACAGTTAAAAGTGGCGAAACTCTTACCTTTATAGCTAGTCAATATGGTGTTAGTGTTGATAGTATAAAAAAATGGAATAATTTATCAAGTGACAAAATAGCTATTGGACAAAAAATAAATATCAATCCTACAAAACAATCTAATAGCTCATCTACAACACAAAAAATCCATACAGTTAAAAGTGGCGAAACCCTTTCTAGTATTGCTAAAAAATATAATACTACTATAGATGCTATTATGAAAACAAATAATTTAAAATCTTCTAACATTTATGTGGGTCAAAAAATTAAAATACCATGAAAAAATATTTTTATTTAATTTTATTAATATCAATTTTATTAATTAGTTGCAAAGAGCAAAGCAAAATGCCTGTCTCTATTGGGTCAATTAATAGTTTGGTAGTAGTAGTACGAGATGGGATATCTAATACACCAGCTGCCAAAGCTCTAGATTCTATATTAACTCAGGAAATCTATGGTATGCCTCAATCAGAACCATTATTTAATATATCTTTTATTACTGAAGGTAATCTAAATGATCTATTAAAGAAAAATAGAAATATTATCTATTTAATAATTTCTGACACTGTGAAAAAAGATGGTATTTTCAAAAGTGAAGATGTTTTTGCATCACCTCAAACTATATTATTTATTCGTTCATCAAATCCTGATAGTGCTAAGCAATTGATTTTGAAATCTGAGCATTTGATTATTCAAACTTTAACAAATACTGAATATCGTAGAATTTATCAAATAATGACAAAGTCTCCAGCGGTAGAATTAAAGAAAAAAATTAATGAAATTTTTGGAATAGATCTGCAATTAATAAATTTATTTTTTGAGGCTAAATCTACAAATGATTTCATGTGGTTAAGGTTAGAAACTAATAACTATAGTCAGGGATTAATACTAATGAAAGAACCATTAAATCAAGAAAATCAATTTAATCCTTTACATATAAGATCATGGATAGATAATACTCTCAAATTACATATTCCTGGACAATTTGAGGGCACTTATATGAAAATAGATGATAGTGTAGTAAAAGTAAAAGTAGATAGAGTAGTAATAAACGATATAGAAAGAATAGTTTTTACAGGCTTATGGGGAGTAGAAGGTGATTTTATGGGAGGACCATTTAGATCGCATACATTTATTAGCAAAGATAAGTCTAATCTGATCACTGTCTATGCTTATGTATATTATCCAAATGAAAATAAAAGAAATCTTATGATGGATCTAGAAGCTATTCTACACTCAATAAAATATAATTAATATAATAGTTAACATAAATAATTTTTTGTTAATTCATATTTTTAATGTATCTTTGCACTTCAAATAAAAAAACATGACAAAAGCCGATATCATTAAAGACATTCAAGATAGAACTAATCTAAATAGAGATGTGATAAAGATCATTATAGATAGTTTTATGGAGAGTGTAAAAGAAAATATGTCTAAAGGTGAAAACATATATTTGAGAGGTTTTGGTACTTTTTTATTAAAAGAAAGAAAAGAAAAAAAAGCTAGAATAATAACAAAAAATGAAACTATCATTGTACCACCACATTATAAGCCATTTTTTAAACCAGCACCAGAATTTTTAAAATCAGTAAAAACAAATTTAATCATAAAAAGTAATTAACAGTTTTTTAAAAATAACAATATTATGCCGTGTGGAAGAAAAAGAAAAAGACGTAAAATAGCAACTCACAAGAGGAAAAAAAGACTTAGAAAAGATAGACATAAGAAAAAATTACGTTAGAAATATTAATTTTTTATGCTTTAAACTTAAAAGATGAATGATGTCGTACGTGAACTTTTCATTGATAAGAAGCAGAACAAGGTACGTATAGCTCTTACAGAAAACAATAAACTTGTAGAATTACAAGAAGAAAGCGAAAATGATATATTTGCAGTAGGAGATATATTACTTGGCAGAGTTAAAAAAATATTGCCTGGAGGACCAAATGCAGCATTTATAGATGTTGGTTTTTCAAAAGATGCATTCTTACAATATTTTGATCTAGGTGAAAATTTTTTAACTATCCAAAATTATGTACATGACCTTATCAGTGGGAAAAATGTTTCATTAGAATATTATAAATACAATAAACCACTACAACAAAATAGTAGCATATCTAAGGTATTGAAAAAAGGTGATCCTGTTTTAGTAAAAGTAACTAAAGAACCTATAAACAATAAGGGACCTAGAACTACTGCTGAGATTAGTATTGCTGGTAGGTATATAGTATTAGTCCCTTTTCAAAATAAAGTTTCTATAAGTCATAAGATAAGTGACCCAGAAGAGAAGAAACGACTAAAAAATATAGTAGAAGCTATTAAACCTGATAAGTTTGGGATAATAGTTCGCACTGCAGCTCAAGGAAGAAGCTTCACTGATCTACAAAATGATTTAGAAGATTTATTGAAAAAATGGAAAAAAATTGAGAATAATCTAAAATTAGCTTCTCCTCCTAAAATAATTTATTCAGAGCTAGACAGATCTATCTCTGTGGTTAGAGATATATTAAATGATAGCTTCTCATCTATCACTGTCGGTGATGTAAATTTGTATAAAGATATTACTAACTATTTACAAAAACACGCACCTGATAAATTAGATATTATCAAACTGCACAAAGGACTAAAACCTCTCTTCGAATCTGCAGGATTAGAAAAACAAATAAAACAATCTTTTGGCAAAAAAGTATATCTGAAATCTGGGGTTTATCTTATCATTGAGCATACTGAAGCCCTACAAGTAATAGATGTAAATAGTGGCTATAAAGGGAGTATAAATAAATCTCAAGAAGAAAATGCATTAGAAGCAAATCTAGAAGCTGCTGAAGAGATAGCTAGACAAATAAGATTGAGAGATCTCGGGGGTATTATTATCATTGATTTCATAGATATGCATACCAGCGAAAATAGAAAAATGCTCTATGAAAAATTAAAAGAATTTATGAAAAATGATAGAGCTAAACACACTATTTTGCCTCCTACAGAATTCGGATTAGTACAAATAACCAGACAGCGTGTGAGACCTGAGCTAAGCATAAATATAGAAGAAAAATGCCCAGTATGCGATGGTACAGGTGAGATAAAACCTACTGTTCTGATAGCTGATGTTATCTATGATAATATTACATATCTATTGACAACTCAACCATTGAGAAAATTAACAATATATTTGAGTCCCTATATTTACGCTTATATCAAATATGGGTTCCCTTCTATTTATATTAAATGGAAATTAAAATTTAAAAATAAAGTAAAAATCTATAAAAATGAGGAATATAATTTTTTAGAATATCATATCTATGATGATAATGGTGAAGAAATAGTACTCCAATGATATGGATAATAAAATATTACAAAAAATTTCAAAATATTGTGCTATACAAGAGAGATGTAAATATGATGTAATTACCAAATTACAATCATATAAGGTGAATAATGAGGATATAGCTTTATATATTGATTATCTCCAAAAAAATAATTTTTTAAATGAAGAGAGGTTTGTGGAGCTCTACATTAGAAGTAAAATAAACCAAAATGGATGGGGACCAAATAAAATAAAATTTTCACTTTTACAAAAGAATATCCCCGAAACCACAATAAACAAATATTTAGAAAAATACGATAAAGATTTTTTTAAAAATATTATAAAGGAATATTTAAAAAAACAAAAAGTAGAAATAAATAAAT
Source organism: Bacteroidales bacterium Bact_20 (assembly GCA_001603615.1). Lineage (GTDB taxonomy): Bacteria > Bacteroidota > Bacteroidia > Bacteroidales > DTU049 > DTU049. The sequence continues at coordinate 4,233 of LUZL01000123.1, forward strand.
TAACCTACAACGAAAAAATAAAATGGGCTAAACATTTACTACAGAAAGGATATGAGA
>LUZL01000124.1 GCA_001603615.1 Bacteroidales bacterium Bact_20
TATATCATTTCAACATTTTGCCAAAAATTCTTTGAATGATTATCTATTTTTAAATGTACTAACTCATGGACGATTACATAGTCTAAAACCTCTACAGGAGCCATTATTAGTCGCCAATTAATATTTATATTTCCATTATATGAGCAAGATCCCCAGCGTGTTTTAGCGTTACTAATTTTGATTTTTGTATATTTTAAATTATAAATATCTGCATAATATTCTGCTCTATATTTTATGATTTTTTCAGCATTTTGTTTATACCAATTAGTGAAAACTTCCTTAGCATTTGATAAGCAATAATCTGATAAATAAAAATTGTCCTCAAAAGTGAGTAGATTTTCATTATTATTTACAATTTTCAAAGGGTAATATTTACCTAAGTAAAGAAATTCTTCACCTTCAGAGAATTTTTTTAATGTTTTGTTTCTTTGGATAATTTCTTGTTGCTTGGTATCTATCCAATTTTGATGTTTTTTGACAATAGATAAAATATTTTTTTTACTTAGTCTGAGAGGTGCTCTTACTATTAGCCTACCATCGTCTTTGATTTGTATGGAAACAGTTTTCCTTTTAGAACGAATAATTTCATCAATTTTAATATCAGTTTTCAATTGCAGTTAATTTTTATACAAAATTAAAAAATATAAATAAAAAAGTGGCACATTAAGTGCCACTTTTAGAGTAATTATGAAAACAAATTAGTTATTTAGAATCATTATCTTCATTATTATTTAGCTGTTCTTTGATATCATCAAAGATACCGAGGTCTGCTAAAGTAGTATGTGATGATGAATTATCAGATTGTGTAGATTTTGTTTTTTTAGTTTTTGAAGGTTTAGGAGTTTCCCAAGTTTTGGTATGAGAAACGGTGATTTTTTTAGCATCTTTATTAAATTCAGTAATCATGAAATCTAGAGTATCACCAACATTAGCTTTAGATTTATCTTCTTTTATTAATTGACTAGCAGGGGCATATGCTTCCATTCCATATGGTAATTCTACAACAGCACCCTTATCTTTTCTTAGTTCAATGATTTTGCCTTGATGTACAGAGTCTGGAGTAAATATAGATTCGTATATTTCCCAAGGATTTTCTTCAATTTGTTTATGACCGAGGCTTAATCTACGATTCTCGGTATCTATTTCTAAAACTACCACTTCTAATTCATCCCCGATTTTACAAAATTCTGATGGATGTTTAATTTTTTTAGTCCATGATAAATCGCTAATGTGAATTAATCCATCTACGCCTTCTTCTAATTCAACAAAAACGCCAAAAGTAGTGAAATTGCGAACACTAGCTTTGTGTTTAGAACCTACAGGATATTTCTCTTGAATATTTACCCATGGATCAGGTAAAAGTTGTTTGATACCAAGAGACATTTTGCGTTCTTCTCTGTCTATAGAGAGGATAATAGCTTCTACAGTATCTCCTATATTTAAGAAATCTTGAGCTGAACGTAAATGTTGAGACCAAGACATTTCAGATACATGTATTAACCCTTCTACGCCTGGGATGATTTCTACAAAAGCACCATAATCAGCTATAGCTACTACTTTGCCACTAACTTTATCACCTGCTTTGAGGTTAGGATCTAATAGATCCCATGGATGAGGAGTTA
>LUZL01000125.1 GCA_001603615.1 Bacteroidales bacterium Bact_20
TAGGAATCAATCTGATTATATGTGGTTTAGAAAACCTCAATTTTTAAATGAAACAAATGTGCCTGCTTTTTTATTAAAAGCTACAAAAATTTTTAATTCTTCTCATTTCGCTTACGAATATTTCCTAGAAAATACTAAAAATAATGTAGATGATCTAAACCTTCTCTATGTAGCTCTGACACGTGCTAAAAAAGTTTTAATAGCTAATATAGACAATAAATGCATAGGTAATGAAGTTTTGAAATGTATAAATAATGATTTCGAAATAGAAGAATTGGGCAATTTAAGTAATTATAAGTCACAGATCACATTAAAAAATTATGATTTATATGAAATCGGCGAATTGGTAAAAAACGAAGTGGATACTGATAGCGAAAACATCTCTCCTTTCTCTTGGAATGCTAAAAAAAATGTGAATATAGAAATAAAAATTAAACAAAATTATGGATTATCTACTCGCGAAAATATAGCTTATGGTGTTTTGATACATGACATTCTGCGATCAATAGACGACATTAATACTTGGGAAGAAAAAGCAAATAAAATATTAAAAAAACATCATAAAACAATAGACGACAGCGAAAAAATTAAAACTAAAATTAGAAATATTTTAAATGTAAATCCTAATGTGCGAGATTGGTTTACTAAAGCAGATGAGATAATAAGTGAGCGAGATATAGCTCATGCAGGCAAAATGCTGCGACCCGATAAAGTATTTATCCATCCTGATAAGATAATTTTAGTAGATTTCAAAACTGGTGAAACAGATTTAAAAGATTATAAAAATCAGATCAAAAAGTACATAGACATTTTAAAGCAAACTAGCAACAAAAACATAGAAGGTTATCTACTGAATATAGATAGGAACGAATTAATTAACTTAGAAATATAAATTTATGGAATCATTTTTACATCATGTAGCAGATTATATCTATCACAAATATGAAGATAAACTAAAAGATATTACTATCCTTATGCCCAATAGGAGATCTAGTATTTTTCTTACCAAAGAATTCATAAATGTTGCTCAAAGGGCTACTTATCTGCCAGAAATAATATCTCTACGCGATTGGGTAGATGACAACTCATCTCTTACTAAAATAGAAGATGTAGTATCTATTTTTAAACTTTATAACAGTTTCAATGATATTTACAAAAATACAAATTTATCCTTCGACGAATTTTATTTTTTAGGTGATATACTACTAAAAGATTTTAACGATATAGATAACGAATTTGTAGATGCTAATAAGCTATTTATTAATGTAAATAATGAAAAAGAACTAGAAGATTTCTTTGATCTAGATATAGATAAAACCCTTAAAGATTATTTAAATAAACTAATAAAAAATATTAATAATTCTTCCATTACAGAGTCATACCTTAAAGTTTGGAATAATCTCTATGAACTATATGAGCACTACAGGAGCAAACTTGTAGATGAAAAATTAGCCTATGAAGGATTACAGGTTAGACATTTCGTAGAGAATGATATTTATAATTTAAAAAATGTAAACGAAAAGATTTTTTTCGTTGTAGGATTTAATTTTATCACTAAAGCAGAAGATAAGTTATTCGAAAAATTAAAAAAAGATTTAAAACATGAAAAAGACATACATTTCATCTGGGAATATGATGATGAATATCTGAATAATAAAATCTATAGTGCTGG
>LUZL01000126.1 GCA_001603615.1 Bacteroidales bacterium Bact_20
AATTCTATTTCTAATAATCAGAAAATTATAAAAGAATATTTAGAAAATATTCAAAAAACAATCAATAGAGGTGATGCAAGAGAAGAAAGTTACTATGAATATCTAAAAGATCTTATTCTATCTTATGCAGAGCAAAAAGACTTAAAAAAAGTAGATATAACCATTTTGCCAAAACAAACAGAAGCTGGTAATCCTGATTTTCGCATTTGGGATGGCAAAAACCATATAACAGGTTATATAGAAGCTAAAGATCCAAGCATTACTAATTTAGACAGAATTGAAGATTCAGAGCAATTGACAAGGTATATAACCACTTTCCCTAATGTGATTTTAACTAACTTTTATGAATTTCGTTTATATAGAAATGGTGAAAAATTGAAAACTGTAACAATTGGTAGAGCAGTTATTGCACAAAAAATAAAAGTTGCACCACCAGTGGAGAATGTTAATGAATTCTATAACTTGCTTGATACGTTTTTCTCTTTTTCACTGCCACAGGTTCGTAATGCAAAAGAATTAGCAAGAGAATTAGCCAAAAGAACACGTTTTTTGAGAGATGAAGTTATAACTATAGAAATAGCGGAAGAAGAAGAAAAAGGACAAAAATCACTCCTTGGTTTCTATGAAGCTTTCAAAAACTTTTTAATTGGAACATTGACAGAAACAACCTTTGCCGATTTATATTCACAGACGATAACATATGGTTTATTTGCTGCACGTACTCGCGCAAATGGTGAATTTAATAGAGAACTAGCATTCAAATATATACCAAATACAATAGGAATATTGCGAGATATTTTTCGCTACATTTCACTTGAAGATCCTCCAATTCAGTTGCAGACTATTGTAGATGACATTTCTGAAGTTTTAAATGTAACTGATATTAATAAAATATTACAAGATTTTTATTTTCAAGGAAAAGGGGAAGATCCTATTGTTCATTTTTATGAAACTTTTTTGACAGAATATGATCCTAAAATTAGAGAAAAACGTGGTGTGTATTATACTCCTGAGTCTGTAGTCAGTTATATAGTTAGGTCTATCAATGATATTCTAAAATCTCATTTTGATATGAATGATGGACTTGCTAGCAAAGAAGTAACTTTATTAGATCCTGCAGCTGGCACTCTAACGTTCCCCGCAGAAGCTGTTAAATTAGCAGTTAAGGAGTATACGGATAAGTATGGTAGTGGCGGTAAAAACAATTTTATTAAAACTCATATTATAGAAAATTATTATGCTTTTGAACTAATGATGGCACCTTATGCCATTGGGCATATAAAAATAAGTTTCCTTTTAGAAGAAATCGGTTACAAATTAGCTGATGATGAGCGGTTTAAATTATATCTAACAAACACATTAGAAATGGAAGATTTAGCACAAATTACCATTCCTGGGTTAAGCTCATTAAGCGAAGAAAGCCACAGTGCAGCTAAAGTTAAACAAGATCCAATATTGGTAATACTTGGAAATCCGCCATACTCGGGTATTTCAGCTAATATGACTAAATGGACTGAAAAACTCTTGAAAACCGACATAGATGGGGCACAGAGTTATTATAAAGTAGATGGAATGCCCCTTGGAGAAAAGAAGCTATGGCTGCAGGACGATTATGTGAAGTTTTTGCGATTTGCTCAATGGAAGATTCATAAAGCTGGCAAAGGTATAGTTGGAATGATCACTAATCATAGTTATCTGAATAATCCCACGTTTAGAGGCATGCGACAAAGTCTGATGAATAC
>LUZL01000127.1 GCA_001603615.1 Bacteroidales bacterium Bact_20
TTATGTTAAGAGAGCAGTAGCTAACATATTATATTGTTATTAAAATCATAGACAAAATGCCAGCTAACATATAAACTTTCATCGTATCACTCAAATTTTTCCATTGAGATTTTTCTTTTGCTTTCATAGTCAATACGAGAATATAAATACCAAAAGGGATTAAGACAAAAGCAAAGAAATATCCCATAATGTCATATGCACTAGAGAATAATCTAGTAGAGACATAGATAAGTTCTACTAATATTAAAATTATTGATATTGCTACAATCAATTTAGAAGTTTTAATGCCATATTTGATTGGAATATTTTGGCAACCAAAAGCCTTGTCTCCTTCTATATCTACTATATCTTTCACTATTTCTCTAGCGAAAGTGATAAAAAATGATAACAAAGCATAGCTGAAAATGAAAAAGTTCATACTTTTCCACATACTTACTGGTAGCAAATGAGCATCCATCCCTTCAAAAATAATTATTAACCAAGGCAATAATATAGTAAGAGCAGCCATTAAACTGACTATTACATTCCCTACAATTAATTCTCTTTTATATTTAGAACTATAAAACCAAAACATAGCAGCTATAAAAAGGTAAATAATAAATATTTCGCCATTTTTCCAGACGAAACATTGATAAAAACTAATAATTATTCCTAAAGACATAAGAATGATAAAAGAATAAAGACCTGTTTTATACGGCAATTTGTGATGTAATATTAATTTATCAGGTTTATTAATTTCGTCCATGCCATAGTCATAATAATCATTAAGAGCATAACCAGCAGCCGACATTAAAACAAAAGCTAAAGAAATCAAAATATATTCTAATGTAGTAATAGGCATAGCTGTGCCATCAATAGCATAAAAATGGGTTAAAATTTGTTTATAAACTAAAAAAAATATTAAGGCTATAAACAATAAGTCTAGCCATCTAATCAATTTGAAGAAATTTCCTACTGATTTTACCATTCGAAGCAATCTTTGTCCATCCATTTATTTTGTGATTTTAAAATTTGTTCACCTATTTCTCTCACACAACCTTCGCCACCTTTATATATAGAAATATAATCTGCTACCTCTTTGATCTCTTGAGCAGCATCTGCAGGACATACAGAAATACCAACTCGCGTCATTATTTCGTAATCTGGAAGGTCATCTCCTATAAATAATATTTCTTGATCATCAATATTAAGATTTTGTTTAATCAGTTCATATTCATATAATTTATTAATAACCCCCAGATGAATATGATTTATTTTTAGAGATTTAGAACGCCACAATATAGATTTAGCATGGCTACCGCTTAATATTACAACATTAAAACCTTTTTTAATCAAAAGTTGTATTATATAACCATCTTTTACATTTCCAGCTCTTATTTCTTGCCCTTCCTCAGTTATATACATTTTACCATCAGACATTACTCCATCATAATCTAGAATTAAAGTTGTTATGTTTTTTAATTTTTCTTTATAATTTTTCATTATGATAATATTTAATAATGGCATTAGTTAATACTTCATATATATCCGAAGCATCAGAAGAAATGTTTTTTAAAAATTCTATATGTTTATTTATTATCTCTATATCATTTCTCACAGCTGGACCAGTCTGTACTTCTGACGGATGATAATGGTTTATACGCTCAGTAGTTTCTCTAATAAGTGGTTTAATAACATCATAGGGCAGATGGTACTTATCGAAAATATTAAATGCAATAGTATATAAAAAGTTAGAGAAATTAGACGACAATACACCTGTAATATGCATTGCTAGCCTTTGCTCATTATTAACTATAACATAATTTTGATGTATACT
>LUZL01000128.1 GCA_001603615.1 Bacteroidales bacterium Bact_20
AAATTAGATCATGGCGTCACAAGAGTATTAAAAGCTATAAGCAAAAATAAAGGTGATATAAGCATCCATAACATTTATTCTAACATTGTAGCATGCGTTATTACAGCATCTTTTGGTGGATCAGTAGGTATGGAAGGGCCTATAGTTACTACTGGTGCAGCTATAGGTTCAAATACTGCAAAATTTTTTGATTATCCTTACAAATATAAACTTCTTTTTATTTGTGCTGGTATTTCATCTGCAATAGCAGCTATTTTCAAAGCTCCTATTGCAGGTTTAATGTTTTCAATAGAAGTATTAGCTATTGATATCAGCGCTGGTTTCCTCATTCCTGTAGTTCTTAGTTGTGTTACTGGTACTATAGTAGCAACATTTTTTCTTGGACAAAAAGCAGAATTTTATTTTGCAGTTTTTAGTAATTATAATTATTCAAATACTTTCTATTTTATTTTATTTGGAATATTTGTAGGACTATTATCTATTTACTTTTTACGCACCTACTCTTTTGTAGAGAAAAAAATTTCAAAAATTAAGAAAAAAACTTTTAGAATTATCATAGGTGGTGGATTATTAGGCTTATTAATTTATTTATTTCCTCCATTATATGGTGAGGGATACAATAGTATGGAATTAATCCTTAGTGGACATATAGAACAATTGTTTTCTAACTCTATAATTTATACATATTTTGATTCTCAAGTAGGTTTTTTAATATTGTTAATAACTTTATTTTTTATGAAAGTTATAGCAACAGCTTTAACCACTGGAGCTGGTGGTGTAGGTGGTGTTTTCGCTCCATCACTTTTTACGGGAGCAGTAGCTGGTACTGCTTTTGCTCTATTAATAAATATGGTTTTTAATACAAACTTAAATGTTAGTAATTTTACTCTTGTAGGTATGGCAGGTGTTATGGCTGGTGTCATACAAACACCTCTAGCTGCTATATTTTTAATAGCAGAATTAACAGGTGGCTATAATCTTTTCATACCGCTTATTATTACAGCTACTATCTCATATGCAACGACTAGACTAGTAGAACCATATTCTATTTATACAAAAACATTGGCTAAAAGTGGTGAATTACTAACTCATGATAGAGAAAAAAATGTTTTTACCTTAGTAGACAAATATGATTTGATAGAAACAGATTTCAAACCACTAAAAATAAATCAAAAATTATCAGACCTCATAGAAGCTATCAAAATTTGCGATAGAAATATATTTCCAGTATTAGATGATACTGATAATCTAGTAGGATTGATATATTTTAAAGATATAAAAAACTTCATTTTTGATAATGAAGATTACGACAAAATTAGTATATCTAATTTAATGAAAGAACCAGATATTCTAATTGATATAAATGAATCATTGGACTCAATAGTAGAAAAAGTGAGAATGCAAAATATATGGAATATACCTGTCGTGGATCATGGCAAATATGTTGGGTTTATATCCAAATCATCACTACTCACAGCATATCAAGACGTTTTTGACACATTTACATTTGAATAAATTCATGTAAAATGTATTAAAATAATTTTTTATTATTTTAAATCAGAATAATTAAAAAAACAAAACATTATTTGAGTATAAGTATATAGTGAGAGGGTAAAAATATAGAACTGTTGTGAATAGAAAAATAAAATGTGTTAAAAACAGTAATCAAATATTTAAATGTTATAAAATAAATATGTCATTGCCATCAAATCGCTGTACCGCTGCCATGCCCGCCGATCCGACGCCGCCAAATTCAATATCCTCCCCGTATCTCTTATCACCTCCTCGGCCAGATACTTGCCCTGCACTACAAACCACATTATGTAATTTGTCAAATATTTCGTAGCTACACCATGAAACTTGAAATATATCCAACCTACAAAATCTTTGATTTTCTCATTAACCGTAGATACACTATATATACCTCGCTTCATTTTGTTTTTGTTAGTTATCTCTTTATGTTTTATATGCTCTGCATTAGCAGTCTTAAAAGCTTTTTTATTACTACCACATATCACTGCATCGATAGGTATTCTAGATTTTAGAAACTCCTCTACGTGGTTTGCTCTCACTCTATTATCTTCTAATTTCTTGAATAATATATTTCCACTCCTATCCGTGGCAGCCAATACTGCTACTTTATTTGGCTTCTTAATTTTTAATTTTTTTGTAGTAGTTTTTACTATTTTCTCAGTTTTAGCTCTTTTCTTTTTTCTTCCCTTCTCAGAATAATTCATAAGTAACTCTTCTAGCTCTACTATACCAAAAAAATTGACGTTATCTTCAAAAGATTGCAAAGCACATAATATTCTGTGTCTCCAGAAGAAACTAGTAGAGAGACAAATGCCCACCGCCTTAGCACACTCTCTCAAGCTCATACCTGCAGACATGCATCTAATGTATTCAAGCATCTTTTCTTTGTTATGAATGCCATACATAAAAGTGCCAGTAGTAACTCTGAATTGTCTGCCACAAACTTTGCAACGGTAGTTTTGTACTTCATTTTGTAA
>LUZL01000129.1 GCA_001603615.1 Bacteroidales bacterium Bact_20
AGTAGGCAAAGCACTTTCTGTATTGGACTCTAAAGCAGCTAGAGCTTTTTTATAAAATTCCATATGTTTCATTTCAGTATCTCGCGCCCAAGTGAAAGATTTAACAGCATCATTAACCTTTTCTGCCTTAGCTTCATTGATAAATTGCACATACATAGTATCTATTTCATAAGTTTCGCCCTTGATAGCAGCTTTTAGGTTTTCAGCTGTAGTACCTACAGTAAATTCTGGAGTAAACTCTTCCATTTCTACACCTAAAGATTCCAAAACCTTTTTATGATTTGCAGCATGAATAGCTTCGGATTTAGAAGCAGCTTCAAATAGCTTTGCTATAGTATCGTAACCTTCTTCATAAGCTTTAGTCGCAAAAGCTGCATATTTAGCACTAGCAGTCGTTTCTCCTATAATTCCTTCTTTTAAATTGGCGATTGTTTTTTCTTTGCTAGTATTTTGGCAACTAGCTAATAGAATTACACTTAATAATCCTAAAAACATTAATTTTTTCATAATTTTTATTTTTTTATTTTATTTATATTTATATTTATAATGGCATCATATAGTTGTAGACTAGATTACCTCCATAAAATCCAGTAAGTCCTACACTAATAGCAGATAAAATGTACAAAGCTAAAGATATCCAGCGTAAGCTAGTATTCTCTTTGTGTTTTCGCTTTATATATATTTTCAAAATAGAGTTAATGAGTAATGTAACTAAAGTAATTAAAGCTAAAGTTTCATGAGTATGCTTAACTATAGCAGCTGTACCACTAAATTCACTAGTAATTAGTCCACCTGTAATAGAAGCAACAATTGCTGCCAAAGTACCTAGTAAAAGCAACCAATAACTAGCTTTGGGTAACCATTCTTCCTTTTTAAATAAAAAAGAACAAATCTCAAATAAAAATCCTACCATTACTAATGCAATGGGAAAATGAACTATCATCGGATGTAAATGACTTGTATCAAACATAATAATTATTTTTTTGCAAAATTATATTAAAAAATTTTAAAATTGTATAAACTAATAAATATCATATCAATAAATAATAAAAAGTTATAATTATAGATGAAATCAATAATAAATAGCATAAATATTATGATAATATTTACATTTAATACTTTTAATACGTAATGAGATGAATTGATTAAAAATGATTGTATGTAAATATATTGGATATTATTTGCTATATTAAAAGATTATAAATATTAGATTATATTTGCTGTAATAATATTATATAGATTCAAAAAAATTAAATCAGAAAAATTTATAATTAGTAATTTTTCATTAATACTAACTTTTCAATCATTATTTTATATTAAATTAGAATCTTTTTAGTAATAATATTATATTTCATAATTTCATAATATTTAGTTTAAGCTTATATTGCGATAATCTATATAATTCGGAGAATTACAAATCCAATATAAATGATAACATTATTTAATATCATCATAAATAATTGAATTACTATGAATTATAATTATAAACATTTTGTTTTATAAATTATTGATATAATTTTGTGAAATTATTGCCTTGTAAAATGACAAATTCTATTGGTAAAGTATTAAAAATGCATCTTTTCGGAGCTTCGCATGAGCCAGTAATAGGTGTAATATTAGAAGGAATGCCATCAGGTATACAAATCAATATAAATGACTTCACAGAATTTATTCAGCGAAGAAAAGGTGGAGGTTTAGCCACAACAGATAGAATAGAAAATGATATACCTGAGATAATTACTGGGGTTGTGAATGGTTTAACTTCTGGACTACCAATTACAATTCTATTTAAAAATGAGCATAAAAATTCTACAAATTATGAATTGTATAAATCTTGGCATAGACCAGGACATGCAGACTTCACTCAATCAATTAAATATGGGAAGTATGCAGATATCAGAGGTGGTGGACAAGCCTCAGGTAGAATGACATTGCCCATGATGATAGCTGGATTGATAGCTGCAAAATGTATTCCTCATGTTAATGCTAAAGCTTATATTTCTCATATAAATGGGCAAAGACCTGATAAAGTAAATTTTGAAAAAATTAAAGAAGAAGGAGATAGCCTAGGAGGAGAAATAATTTGTGAAATCACAAATGTACCAGTAGGAT
>LUZL01000130.1 GCA_001603615.1 Bacteroidales bacterium Bact_20
AATGGTATTAAGCCCATCATTACTACTGGTGAAGTTAATGGGAAAAGACTGAAAAATATTGATACTCCTCCTGTAGGATTATTAATAATAGGTTGTAAGCTGATAATAGCTAATATGAGCGGTATCGTGATAGGTAGCATAAATTGGTTAGTATCATCTTGATTATCTACCGCTGCACCAATTGCAGCGAACATAGTAGAATAGATGAGATAGCCAAAAATAAAGTAGAATAAAAATAGTAAAATATACATTGGAATATTAATATTTGATAGTGCTATTAATGCATTATTTGTGGGACTTTCTTGTAATTTAGCTGCATTGGCTATTTGCTGAGCTTCTGATGATGTGAGTCCTTTTGTCTGCACAGATATTACCTCTGGTTCTGCATATTTGAATAATTGTGGGAAAGCTTGCTGTACACCAAAAATTATTAAAACTGTCAATACAATCCAAGTAAAAAATTGTGTAAGCCCTACCAATAAAACAGCAACTATTTTACCAATAAGTAAATGAATAGATTTCACTGAGCTAATGATGACTTCTACTATTCTATTGAGTTTCTCCTCCATTACTGACCTCAGCACCATAGATCCATACATAAACACAAAGAAATAAATAATCATTGCCATTACGAAGCCCAGAACAGTAGCTACAGTGCTAGATGCAGCTTTTTCTACACCTCCTTTATATGTGTAATTATTCACTTTCACATTAGCATTTATAGCTTCTAAAATTTGATTATTTATACCATATATTGCTAATCTATGTTTTTCTAATTCGCTTTTTAATGTAGACTCTATATCATCAATTACATTTTGACTTACAGTGTTTTTAGACCATATGCGAGGTGTCTCTGGTGAGTTAATAAATGAGGTGGGTATATACAAAATAGCGTCATACTCATCTTTGTCTAGTAATTTTTTTGCACTATCTATAGGTAAATAAAGTAAAGTATATCTAGCAGTAGCATTGGTTTGTAATCCTTTATAAATGAAACCAGTCTCATCTACTACTCCTATGTTTGTTTGTTTTTCATTAATGTGAGAAATATAGATAGGAATTATAAAAATGCTTGCTAATATTATTGGTCCTAATAATGTGACAACAATAAAGCTTGTTTTTTTTACGATGTTTAAATATTCTCTTTTAATTATTATAGGTAACTTGTTCTTCATAATTATTAAATCCTTCTTTTTGTTGTACTACTGAAACAAATATATCATGCATGCTTGGTAAATGTTCTCTGTATGAAATAATTTCTCCTAATTGCAGAATTAATGGTAAAAGTTCGCTAGATTTTATTTGTCTATCTGCAGATATAGTTATAGTGTTAGGTTCTTTCTCATTCTTATTAATGATAAACTGAGAATAGCTATTTTGCCAATTTGATAATTTTTGATCATCTATAGGATGAGTAAAACTAATTTCAAAATAATTTTTACTAAATTTTCTTTTGATATTATCTACTTCACCATATAGTAATAATTTTGATTGATTCACTAAAACTATTTGATCACATAGCTCCTCTACAGATTCCATATTGTGAGTAGATAAAAGTATAGTAGCTCCTTTGTCTTTTAAATCTAAAATTTCATTTTTTAGAATGTCTGCATTTATAGGATCAAAGCCACTAAAAGGTTCATCAAAGATGAGTAATCTAGGAGAGTGCAATACTGTTATAATAAATTGTACTTTTTGTTGCATACCTTTAGATAATTCCTCTACTTTTCTTCCTAACCAAGATTTAATATCTAATTTGTCAAACCAATAGTTAATTTTTTCTCTAGCTTCTTTATGAGAGAGTCCTTTTAGCTGTGAGAGATATAATACCTGATCGCCTACAGACATTTTTTTATATAATCCGCGCTCTTCTGGTAGATAACCAATATTTTCCATATGTTTATCATTCAGTGGCTCTCCGAAGAGTAATATTTCTCCACTATCAGGAGGTATGATATTATTTATAATTCGCAATAGAGTAGTTTTCCCTGCACCATTAGGTCCTAATATACCAAAAATACTACCATCAGGTACCGAAAAGCTCACATTATCAAGTGCAGTGTGCTCTCTGTATTTTTTTGTGATATTAGAAATTTCTATAGCATTCTTCATAATTTTATTTTAAATTATTTTTTTTGCAA
>LUZL01000131.1:0-474 GCA_001603615.1 Bacteroidales bacterium Bact_20
GATTAAAATAAATTTGTACAACTATTATTTTTAATTTTTAATAATTTTCTCTTAATCCTTTAATTTCTATTTTTTTGTTTTATGCTTTTTTGACCTATCAACAAACTAAATTCAAAAAGTAAATACAACGGTGCAGTCATTATTATTAATGATATTGGATCGCCACCAGGTGTTATGTATGCTGCTATAATTAATATAATGAGAAAAACTATTTTTCTTTGTTTTTTTAAGGTGTTTATAGAAACTATATTAAATTTTATTAGAAAATATATAATGATAGGTAATTCAAAAACTAACCCTATCAAAACTAATAAAGTTGTAAAAGTTGCAAAATATGAATCAAGTGTAAACTGGTTCAGTACTCGTGCACTTACTTGATAATTAAAGAAAAAATTGATTGTTAGTGGAATAATTATAAAATAACTAAATAGTGTGCCAATAATAAATAGTAAAATTGAATTAATAAGCATTTTA
>LUZL01000131.1:496-9348 GCA_001603615.1 Bacteroidales bacterium Bact_20
AAACATCCAAAATTCCCAGATAATATAAGGAAATGCAATAAAGATACTTATAATAAATGATATAGATATATGTTTGATAAATTGTCCACTAATTGTGAGATTTTGTAAATTTATAAAATAATTATTATCACAAAGGTTAGATTGTGGGAACAAATGACATATAATTTTATAAGTAATAAAATTATGATTTAATGGTCCAAAAAGTAGGGTATCAAATAAAAAAGACTTAAAGTTAAAAACTGTTATCATCAATATGATGATAACTATTATAATTCTAAAAAATCTTTTTCGAAGTTCCTCAATATGATCCCAAAATTGCATAGAAGAGTTTATCCAGCAGGATTATTGTTTTTATTATCATTGCTGTTTGTATTATCAAAGTTTAGTTCATCTTCTATGTCATTTTTACCTTTTTTAAATTCACTAACACCTTTTCCTAAAGATCTCATTAATTCAGGAATTTTTTTACCTCCAAATAAAATTATCACAATTATCAGGATTATTATCCATTCTGTTGATGTAATTATACCTATAAAAACCATTAATAAAAAATTTATAGCTAAATTAAATTAATTTTTTAACATAGAAAAATAAAGACTAATTAAAAATTAGCCTTTATTTTTCTATTTATATTAAATGTTTCTCATTTAGCCTCAATTATTTTGAATTCTACGCGTCTATTAAGTTGACGACCTTCTTCTGTATCATTAGGAGCTATAGGTTTCTCAAAACCATACCCCATATATGATAGTCTAGATCTATCTATTCCGTGTTCTATTAAGTAATCTACAACTGCTTTTGCTCTTGATTCAGATAATTTTTGATTATAAGCTGCTGAGCCTATATTATCTGTATGTCCAGAAATTTCAATTTTAATATTGGGATTATCATTCAAAAGTTTTATCAAATTTTCAAGTTCAGTTTTAGATTCTGGTCTTAAGGTAGCTTTATCAAAATCAAAGAAAATATTTCGTAGAACAATAGATTGACCAATTTTTATAGGTTTCAGATAAATATCTTTTTGTATTTCTTGATATTGAGCATTTTCTGGAATTATGAAGTTTTCTGAATGAAAAAGGTATCCTTCTTTTTTAACAGCAATACCATAATTTTTTCCACTAGGGAGAGAAACTAAATATCTACCAGATTGTGCATTAGAAGTAAAAACTGCTAACTCTTCATTTTTTTCATTATCTGTCAAAACAATTTGTGCTTCAAGAGGTTTTTTAGTATCTTCATCATAAATAAATCCTTTTAGTAAAGTTAAAGAAGGAGTTTCAATAGCGATTGCAGATTCTATTTTTATTTCTTGAACAGGTTTAGTTTTATATGCTATTAAATTATCCTCAGTAGAGGGATTCATTGGTTTATCAATTATAAATGTAATCATAAAAATGTCTTGATCTCCAATGGTTCCTTCTCTAGAAGAACTAAAATATGCTCTTTGCCCTGATGAAGCTAATACAAAATAAAGATCATCATCAGCAGTATTAATAGGAAACCCTAAATTTTCAGGTTTGCTCCAGTATCCATCTTTGTAGGTAGATTTGAATATATCATATCCTCCCATACTGTTATGTCCTTGTGAGCTAAAATACAAAGTACGTCCATCTGGATGTATAAAAACAGCTTCTTCATCATAAATAGTATTGAGCTCACGAATGTTTTTTACATCAGACCATTTGCCCTTGGCATTTTTATATGCTACCCAAATATCTCTACCACCTACTCCATCTGGTCTATCAGAGATAAAGTACAAAGTACGTCCATCTGGTCCTAGCGAAGCACTAGATTCATGATATTTTGTATTGATTAGTTTAGGTAATGGTGTTGGTTTTACCCATTTATCGCCTTTTAAGACACATTCATATATATCGCCACCGTTATCACCTTTGTATATATATAAAGTTTGTCCATCTGGACTGAGGCCAATAGATGCATCATGAAATTTACTATTCAATGGGTTTCCTGGTTGAGATAGTTTCCAATCATTACCAGATTTAGTAGCCATGAAAATATCCTCATAATATTTGTTATCTATTGGGTCTCTTTTGCCACCTGTTGTACTTGGTCTGCGACTGGTGAAAAATAATATTTCTTCGTCTGCACTAATTACAGGAGTATAATCTGGATATATAGAATTTATAGTAGTTCCCATATTGTCTATGAAAACTTTTGTTTTCTTTTTTAATAGTAATTTACCATTTTCACATTCTTCTATGTATTTATCTAGTTCCTTACCTCTTACAGCGAATTCTTTGGGAGATATTCTACGTTTAAATTCATTGTAATATATTATAGCACTATCAAATTGATGATTTAGATGATATGCTCTACCTAGAAAATAGGAAAGTTCATAATTGACTTGAGGATTTAGTTTTTTTGCTTTAGTCAAATGTTCTAATCCAAGTTGTTTATCTGTAGTAAAAAGATAGCATATACCTATTTTATAATTCAATTCTGCATTATTTGGATTTATTTTATTAGCTTCTATGTAATAAGTTAAAGCATCTATATACCTTCCTTTGCCCATAGCAAAAAGTTTATCTCCTTCTTTAATTTTTTTATTTGCCTCGCTCAATTGTTTTTTGTCTGTAATGTGATTTTTATCAAAAGGAGTATCTACCTGGCTAAAGCCAATAGTAGTTACTAATGTCATTATCAATATAAATATCGTTTTTTTCATAGTTTTAAAAATTTATTTATTGCACAATTGTTTATAATACATCTCTGCAGAGCTAATGCCTAAATCAGCTGCTTTTTTCCAGTCTTCGCAAGCACCATTTTTATCTCTTAGCATTTCTTTAGTATTAGCTCTATTCAAATAAGCAATAGCATAATTAGTATCTAATTCTATAGCTTTATTAAAATCCTCTAATGCACTGGTGTAATCTTCAATCCTATATTTAGCTATCCCCCTATTATTGTATGCAAATGTGTAATTAGCATCTTTTCTAATAGCTTCTGAAAAATCTTTGATAGCACCTTCTAAATCACCTTTTTCTAATTTAGCAACACCTCTATTATTGATAGCAATTACATAGTCTGGGTCGAAATCTATAGCTTTAGAGTATTCTAAAATAGCTTCATCATATTTTTTCATTCTTCTATAGGTAGTACCTAAATTATTGTATGCCAAAGTTAACTTTGGGTCAGCAGATATTGCTTGTTTGTAATAGTAAATAGCATTGTCATAATCTTCTAGCATTAGATAGCAACTACCTAAATCATTATATGCATAAGCATAATTACTTTTTTTAGAAATAGCATATTTCAAATCATCTATTGCATTTGTATACTCCCCTTTGTCGAAGTACAATGAAGCTCTATAATAGTATGCTTCAGCTAAATCTTTATTCATATTTATAGCAACATTATAATCTTGTAAAGCACCATCTAAATCTCCCTTTTCATGTTTAGTTTTTCCTCTGGTATAATAATAGAGTGCATTTAGTTCGTATTTTATAGCTTTATCTAGATCTGCAATTGCTTCATCATAAAGTCCTAGTTGAGATTTAGCTACGCCTCTATTATAATATGCCTTAGCTAGGTCTGGTTTTAGTTGAATTGCCTCATTGAATTTTGAAATAGCATTTTGCACATCACCATTTTGCAAAAGCTTAACTCCTTCATTGTAACGTTGCTCTGCTATTTGCGAGTCACCTGTTCTGATTTTAATAGTATCTTGGGCATTAGTTGCTCCCATCATTACTATTATCATTAAACTTAAAATTATTATTTTCTTCATATGTTTAATTGTTTTTTAATAATATAAAATCCACAAGTCTTTGATTCTTGTTGTTTCTTTTAATTTTTCTAAATTTTCTATAGCTTCAGATTTAGTTTTAAAAGATTTATATGCCACTCTATATCTTTTATTATCACTATTTATTATCACCGCATCAATAAATCCTTGTTCTAATAATAGATTTCTAGATGCTTCAGCACGAGCTAATGTACTAAAACTACCACCGATAATGTGATAGTAATTTGTAGGTTTTTTAATTACAATGTCTTTAGATTGTTTTACAAAAGTATCAACTGAATTTTTTTTAAGAATAAAAGTATTATTTTCTTCAGATAAATTAATAAATGATGTCAAATTATAATTTTGAGAATATAAATGATATCCTTCTTTTATAATAGATATAGTGTAATTATTATTTTTCATTAAAGATATAGTAAATTCTCCAGTGTAAGGATGTGAATAAGAAACCATAACTATTTCTTTTGTAGAATTATCCGTAATTGTTATTTTAGCTTCTAAAGGGTTTCCATACTCATCGGTAATGATACCTCTTATAATTAGTAAATCATTACTATTATAAATAAAATATCTGCAGTAATTATTACAAAAAGCAAAATTATCTAATTGATTTGTTGATATAAAAATTATAAAATATATCAAAAAATAATATGATTTTCTCATGTTGTTATATATATATTTTAATTTACTTTTATTATCTTAAATTCTACTCTACGATTAAGCTGTCTACCTTCTTCTGTAGAGTTGCTAGCTATAGGTTTAGTATAAGAATATCCTTTATAAACTAATCGTGAAGGAGGGATACCTTGTTGAATTAAATAATCAACAACTGCTTGAGCACGTTTTTCAGATAAATTAAGGTTATATTCATAGCTACCAACATTATCAGTATGTCCTGAAATTTCTAAAGATACATTAGGATTTTGTTGCAAAAATTCTATTACATTTTCAAGTTCTGTTTTAGATTCTGGTCTTAGTGTTGCTTTATTAAAATCAAAGAAAATATTATTAAGTATGACTTCAGCACCTATGGCTATTTTCTTGAGAATGATATCTTTATTTACCTCTTTGAATGGAGCATTTTCTGGGATATTAAAATTTTCTGAATGGAATAAATATCCCATTTTTTTTACTGCCACACCATAATTTTTACCTCCAGGCAAAGAAACTAAAAATTTACCTGTTTCGCTATTAGAATAGAATTCTGAAATTTGTTCTCCTGTTTCATTATCTGTAAGAATAATTTGAGCTTCTAGAGGATTGCCCATTTCGTCCATTACTCTACCTTTCCATAAAATAAGTGATGGAGATGTTTCACCAATAAAATTTTCGAACTTAATATCTTGCAATGGATGTGCACGCCAAGCTACGAAATTAGCTTCACTACTAGGCATCACAGGTTTAGCTATTAGATAAGTAATCATAAAAATATCTTGATCGCCCAAAGTACCTTTTCTCGATGAGCTTATATATGCATGTATGCCAGAAGCTGACAAAACATAGTATAAATCATCATCAGGAGTATTGATAGGATAACCTAAATTTATTGGTTTAGACCATTTACCATTGTTATTTGTAGATTTGAAAATATCATAACCTCCCATTGTATTATGACCTTTAGAGCTGAAATATAAAGTTTTACCATCAGGATGGATGAATACTCCTTCCTCATCATATGGAGTATTTATATTTGTTAAGTTAATTGGATATGACCATTGATTATTATTATTCTTTGACATCCAAATATCTCTTCCCCCTACACTACCTGGTCTATCTGAAACAAAATAGAGAGTTTTACCATCTGGGCCAAGTGAAGCACTAGATTCATGATATTTAGTGTTTATAGGATATGGCAAAGGGACAGGATTTGTCCAATTAGAACCTTTTAAATATGATACATAGATATCACCTCCATTGGTGCCTTTATATAAATATAAAGTTTGTCCATCTGGGCTTAGTCCTATTGCTGCATCGTGATATATACTATTTATTGGTTCTTCTGGATGTTCTAGCTTCCATTTGCCCCAATCTTCTAAATATGCGATGTAAATATCTTCATAAAATTTCCCTGATTGTGGATCACGCATTTCACCCATATTTGTTGGCCTACGACTAGTAAATATTAGCATAGATTCATCAGCACTGATTACAGGTGCATAATCAGGATAAATGCTATTAATAGAATATCCTAAATTATCTATCATTACTTTTTCAGAATATTTTATCAATTCTTTGCCATTATTACACTCTTGTATATATTTATTTATTTCTGCTAAATATTTCGTTTTTTGTTTTGTATCTAATGAATTAATAAATGTTTTGTAATAAATTATCGCTGTATCAAAATTCATATTTAGATGATATGCTCTTGCTAAATAAAAATTTAAATCACTATGCACATCATGTTTTAGATAATATGCTCTTTCTAAATGTTCTAAGGCTTTTTCCTTAAATGAAGTATTTAAATAGCATATACCTATTTTGTAATTCAAATCTGCATTATCTGGATTAAATTGGTATGCTTTTAATAAATATTCTAATGCTTCATTATAATAACCTTCTCCTTTGATAAAAAGAGTACTACCTGTTTTATAATTTTTCTTTGCTTGTTTCAACCCTTCTGCATCACTAAAATAATTAGATTCAAATGGAACATCTTGTGCTAATATTATATTTTTTGATTGTAAAAAAAACAATATTAATACTATAAATTTTAAGTATTTATCACACTTATTTAGAATATTTTTTAATAACATAGATTTCTTGTTATATAAAATTAATATATTTTATTATTTTTATGACAAAATTAAATCAATTTTTTTTAATTAAAAAATTTTAATTTTTTTAATTTAATACCACAAGTTTTTAAAATTATTCTTGTCTAATCTAAAAATATTTATATGAAAAAATTATTTGCATTTGCTATTATACTTTTATTATGCTTTAGAGTTTCAGCACAGAGCTTCACACAGGAATCCATGCAGAGAGAAATGCCCGAATTTACAATAACAGGTAAAGTGATAGACTCTATTACTCAAAAACCTATTGAGTTTGCTGTCATAGCTTTGTATCAAACTAAGGACAGCTCTTTAGTTAATGGTACTACTACTGATATAAATGGTAATTTCAATTTAAAACATAAAGGTGTTGGTAATTTTTATTTAAAAATTAGTTTTGTTGGCTATGCAAATAAGATAGTTCCTGATATTTTATTAAATCCTCGTACTGGCAATTTCTCTGTTAATATAGGAACTATAATGATCAGACCATCTTCATTTATGCTGGAGGGTGTAGCTGTAGTTGCAGAAAAGCCAATGATAGAGCTACAAGCTGATAAAAGAATAGTAAATGTAGATCAAATATTAACTGCAAAAGGTGGTACTGCAATAGATGTTTTAGAGAATGTACCTGGTGTAGAAGTAGATGATGAGGGAAATGTGAGCTTGCGTGGGAATCAAAATGTTACTATTCTGATAGATAACCGTCCAGTAGCACTTTTAGGAGATAATAAGACCATTTTAGAACAAATAAATGCAGATGAAATAGAAAATATTGAAATTTTGACTAATCCATCTGCTAAATATAATCCGGAAGGTACTAGTGGTATTATAAATTTAAAACTAAAAAAGCAAAAATCTTTTGGATTAAATAGTTTGATACGTATCTCTGGTGGGCTAATGAATAAAAATGTACAAGATTTTTCTAATTTTAAACCTTTATTATCTCCTTTGTCAGCTATGTTAGCAGTTTCTTATGATATTAAAAAGTTTACTTTTAATATTCAATATTCTGCTAGATACAGAAAACATTATATGAGAGGAACTACATATACTGAAAATTATAACTTAGATGATTTACATTATTTAAATCAAAATAATTATGGTAATCATGGTGGTTGGAATCAAAATATACAAGGTACTATAGAATGGAGACCTAATAATAACAATACTTTAGGACTAAATGCTTCATATAGATATAGAGTAGATAAAGATGAGTCAGATACATGGGTAGAATATTCTGATACTTTAAAAAATCCTACTCAAATTTATAATATTATAGAATCTGCAGATGATACATCTAGAAATATGAGTTTAGCTTTATATTATACTCATAAATTTCCTAAAAAAGATCATAAACTAGAAGTAAATACCTCTGTATATCCTAGCTACTCTCCTGAATATAGTTTTATTAAAAGGAATTATTATGAATCTGATCATATAACTCCATCTACGACACACTCATCTATCTGGAATAAAACTTACCAACTTACAGATAATATTCAGGGATATTTAAAAATAGATCATACTTATCCTTTTAATGATAGTACAAAACTAGAGAGTGGTTTTGAATCTAATCTGCGTAAATACGATATGGATACAAGATATTACAATTATCTTTTTAATCAAGAACAATATATCATTGATACAGCACAGAGTAATCATTTTTTATATGATGAGTTTGTAAATGCATTATATTTTGTTTTTAATACAAAAATTAGAAAATGGGGATTGTCATTAGGTTTACGTGGAGAGATGGTAAATACTAATCCTAGAGAATATAATTCTAATGATAATAAAAATACATATTACAGCCTATATCCTTCTGGTGCTTTATCATATAATATAAGTAAAACTCAACAAATACAGTTTATTTATAGTCGTAGAGTAAATAGACCAGGGTTTTGGTATTTAAATCCTCATACCAATTACTCAACATATCCATATCTCAGAAGTGGTAATCCATATCTTAAGCCAGAATATATAAATTCTTTTGAATTATCTTTTATGCAATATATCAAAAAAGGTTTAATAAGTCCATCTTTGTTTTATCGTAATACTACTGATATGATAAGTGATTATCTTAAGCCACTTAATGATACTGTTTATTTAACCACTTACGAAAACTTTAAATCTTCAAGCTCATATGGGTTAGATATTACTTTTCAATATAGATTATTTACTTTTTGGAATTTAATGTTTAATACAGTCTTTTATTATAACATTATTGATGGATCTAATGTAGATGCTAGTGTGAAAAGTGAATCATTTGGTGGATTTGCGAGATTAAATAATCAATTTAAGTTTAA
>LUZL01000132.1 GCA_001603615.1 Bacteroidales bacterium Bact_20
CATGGCTTAGCGATAGTGAAGGATAAAGAAAGTGATTTCGTCGGGTGGATAAATGATACATTTAGAGGAGTAGCTACTAAGTACCTGCAGAGCTAAATAATGTGGTATGTAGTGAAGCATAAATATCTATTGAGTAGAGTGATAGATGATATAGGTAGAATGCTCAATCTGGCAGCCTCAGATTGGGAAGCATGGTATGTATACATGCGGTTGAGATTAAAGCCTAGAGAAACTTTAACATAAATATGTTATTACTTAATACACCCTTCTACTCACTTATTCAACATCCTTTATAACTCATATCTTCTTCCCATCTCATATTGATTCATCGTTCCTTTTTGCTTATTAATCACATTCCTTTAGTTTATATTTTTCTTTTTTTTTAATTATAATGAATTATTTTATAATACTCTCTTTTGCCTAATTTCAGTAATTATTATTACCTTTGTATAAAGATAAAATAAGTTTATGAGTGCAGACTATAAAGAAGAACACATTAAATCTCTAACTTGGTTTGAGCATGTGCGTGTACGCCCAGGTATGTATATTGGTAAGGTAGGTAATGGAAGTTCTAGAGATGATGGTATCTATGTATTATTAAAAGAAACTATTGATAACTCTATAGATGAATTTTTAATGGCTAAATATTCTAAAATTGAAATTTCAATTAATGACAATTTAGTTAGTGTGAGAGATTATGGCAGAGGAATTCCTCTAGGCAAGGTTGTAGATGTAGTATCTAAAATTAATACAGGTGCTAAATATGACAGTGTAGCTTTCAAAAAAACTGTTGGACTAAATGGTGTAGGAGCTAAAGCAGTAAATGCTCTTTCTAAATATTATAGAGTCGTATCATACAGAGATAATCAGGCAGTAGAAGCTATTTTTTCTAAAGGTGTTTTACAATCTACAGAAAAATTCAACACTGATGAGCCTAATGGTACTCTAGTGCAGTTTATTCCTGATGATGAAATTTTTGAACAATATGAATTCAGAGATGATTTTATTGAAGAAATGTTATGGAATTATGTTTGTCTCAATAAAAAATTAAAGATTATTTATAATGGCAAGGAATTCTATAGTGAAAATGGACTGATAGATTTATTACAAAAGCGAATTTCTAGTGAAATAATGTTTGATATAATTCATATAGAAGATAAGGATTTTGAATTCGCTTTCACTTATGCATCTGGAGATACTAATGAAGAAATTTTTTCTTATGTTAATGGTCAATACACTGTTCAAGGTGGTACACATGTGCAAGCTTTCAGAGAAGCTTTTGTAGATACCATTAGAAATTTCTATAATAA
This sequence comes from Bacteroidales bacterium Bact_20, assembly GCA_001603615.1. Classification (GTDB taxonomy): domain Bacteria; phylum Bacteroidota; class Bacteroidia; order Bacteroidales; family DTU049; genus DTU049. The sequence continues at coordinate 1,311 of LUZL01000132.1, forward strand.
AAATTATGATGCATCAGATATACGTGTCGGATTACTAGCTACTATATCTATTAGAATTCATGAACCTGTTTTCGAATCTCAAACTAAAACTAAACTTGGTTCTTCTATTATGGAACCAAATGGTAGAACTATAAAGTCTTATATAGGAGAGGTTTTGAGAAAGCAACTAGATAATGAATTACATCGAAACCCTGATGTAGCTAAAGCTATTCAAGAAAAAATACTTATTAATGAAAAACAAAGAAAAGACATAAATAATCTTAATAAACTTTCACGTGAAGTATTGAAAAAAGCTAGTTTACATAACAAAAAACTTCGTGATTGTAAAATTCACTTTAATACCAATCACGAACGCAGATTAGAAACTTCTATTTTTATAACTGAAGGAGACTCTGCCAGTGGTAGTATTACTAAAGCTCGTGATGCTAATATACAAGCTGTTTTTAGCTTAAAAGGGAAACCTCTCAATGTACATAAAGCTGGCAAAAAATCTATCTTTACTAATGAAGAATTTTCTCTTTTAATAGCTGCTTTAAACATAGAAAATGGTCTTGATAATTTAAGATATAATAACGTGATAATAGCTACTGATGCTGATGAGGATGGTAAACACATTAGATTACTGCTTTTAACTTTTTTCTTAAAATTTTAT
>LUZL01000133.1 GCA_001603615.1 Bacteroidales bacterium Bact_20
TAGTTAATAACATTTTTAGGACCAGCAACAAATCCACCTATTCCAGCAAAAGCTTTAGCAAAAGTACCAAAATATAAATCTACTTTAGATTGTAATCCAAAATGTTCATCTGTACCTGCTCCAGTCGGTCCCATAGTACCTATACCATGAGCATCATCAATAAATAAACGGAAATTATATTTATCTTTTAAAGCTACAATACCGGGTAGATTACCTAGCTCAGCAGTCATACCATATACACCTTCTGTAATTACTAAAATACCACCACCAGTTTCTTTAACGACTGCTTCTGCATGTTGTAATTGTTTTTCTAAACTCTCCATATCATTGTGTTTGTATGTAAAACGTTTACCTATATGGAGTCTCATCCCATCTATTATACATGCATGGGCTTCCTCATCATAAACAATTACATCTTTCCTACAAACAAGATTATCAATTATTGAAACCATGCCCTGATATCCATAATTTAGTAAATATGCATCTTCTCGTTTTACAAAATCTGCCAGTTGTTTTTCTAATTTTCTATGCTCTTTAGTGTGTCCACTCATCATCCTAGCACCCATAGGATATGCTAATCCATATTGAGCAGCTGCCTCAGCATCTACTTTTCTCACCTCTGGATGATTTGCTAATCCTAAATAATTATTTAAACTCCATACTATCATTTCTTTGCCCATAAATTTCATATGTGGTCCTATCTCGCCCTCTAGCTGAGGATACATGAAATAACCATGAGCAAACTCATAATATTTACCTAATGGAGTGTCATCTAAATTAAACTTTTCGAAAATATCCATAATTTTTTTTTGCAAATTTGAGTATTTTTTTTAAAATGATAATCTTTATATTTAAAAAATATATAAAATCATTTTTTTTAAACAAAACAATTTATTATATGATTATTATTTTAGCTTTTTAGATAGTTTACAAATAAGAATTTTTTAAATATTTTAGCAAATAATTTTTATAAAAATTATTTGCTTACACACTATTTTTATTAAATAAATTTTAAATGTTTTCCTAAAAAAATATTGTATATTTGTATTAAATTATAAAAAATGAAAAAAATATTATTTTTTTTATAACATTGTTATTTTTTACTTCAAATCAATGCAAAAAAAAATCAGATATGCCTGCAAATATAATTATCAAAAGTAATTCTTTTCTCGATGGAGGAATGATACCTTCAAAATACACTTGTGATGGGGCAAATGTATCACCAAATTTATCTTGGGATAATGTACCAGAGAGTACTAAATCATTTGTTTTGATTTGTGAAGATCCTGATGCTCCTATGGGCACTTTTACTCATTGGATAATGTACGACATACCATCTAGTGTTAGAGAGTTACCTGAAAACCTACCCAAAGATAAAGTGCTACCAAATGGAGCCAAGCAAGGAATGACAGATTTTAAAAAAGTGGGATATGGTGGCCCATGTCCTCCCAGTGGCACTCACAGGTACTATTTTAAACTTTTCGCTTTAGATACTTTGTTAAGTTTAGAACCAGGTGTCAAAAAAGAAACTCTAATAAAAGCTATGGAAGGCCATATTATAGCTCGAGGTGAAATAATGGGGAAATATTCAAGACTTTAATTTTATACTATTTTATTAATGAATATCAATTTAGCAATTTTCGCTTCTGGTAATGGCAGTAATGCGGAGAATATATACCATTATTTTGCTAATCATCCATTTATTAAAGTCAATCTATTATTGACAAATAATAAAAATGCTAAAGTTATTGATCGTTTTAGACAGTTAGATGTTCCCATTGTTATTATAAATAATAATTTAGCAATGGATGGGACTTTTTTATTAAATATTTGCAAATCTTTTGCAATAGATATAATAATTTTATCAGGTTATTTAAAAGCTATACCAGAAAATTTAATAGAAAAATATCCAAATAAAATTCTAAACATTCATCCAGCATTATTACCTAATTATGGTGGCAAGGGAATGTATGGATATAATGTACACAAAGCTGTTTTATCAAATAAAGAGCAATATTCTGGTATTACTATTCATCTAGTAAATGAAAATTATGATGATGGAGAGATAATTTTTCAGAAAAAAATACCTGTAGATAAAACCGATACTCCTGAGAGCTTAGCTGAAAAAATACATGAATTAGAGTACGAATTTTATCCAAAAGTAATAGAAGAATATATAAAATCATTAACTGAATAATTTTTAATTATTAAAAAAATAATGACTAAACAACTTTCAAAAAATCAGTGGGAAGAGATAAAACAATTATTCAAAGAGCAAAACATTACTGATGTAGGCATTAGCAAGGCTAATGATGTAGATGATTTAGTAAAATCACATTTTTTAGAATATCTAAGCAATAATTATAACGGAGAAATGAAATATCTTGAGAGAAATATTAATAAACGTTTCTCCCCACAGCTTTTGCTACCAGGTACACAAAGTGTTATTACTTTTATTTTGCCATATTATCAAAATTTACCATTGGAATGGACAGATAAAATTAGTATTTACGTTACCAAAAACGATTATCATGCTGTAGCTAAAAAAATTGGTACCCCTATTGTTGACTTTCTACAAAAAATAGATCCAGAGTTTCATCCACGTGTATATGTGGATTCTGCTCCAGTTATTGACAAATATTGGGCTTGGAAAGCTGGCTTAGGATTTATTGGCGAAAATACATTATTAATTAATGATAATTATGGTAGTTATGTTTTCATAGCTAATATATTCTTTTCTATGAAACCTCCAAAAGACTGTGCCGAGTCACCTCAATCAGATAAATGTGGTAATTGTACAAAATGTGTGGACGCTTGCCCTACTAATGCCCTTCTACACAATAAAAAACTAAATGCTAGTAAATGCATCTCTTATTTAACAATAGAAAAAAAAAGTAATGATATAGATTTGAAATCTAAGAAATCAATAAATTATATTTATGGATGCGATATTTGTCAGAATGTTTGCCCCTATAATTCAAATATTCCACAAACAAGTATAGATGATTTTATTTTTAGCGAAAATGAAAAAAAATTATTAAAAAATTGGGCTATCACAGGTAAAGATTACCCTGAAAATTTATTAAAATATTCAGTTTTAAAAAAGAAATTTCAATAGGACATTATTCATTAGAAGCATTCTTTTTGAGAATCCATGCCGTATAAAATTCGCCTATAGCATACACAATCATAATAATACCTAAAAATATTATAATTGCTTGTGCAGTTTCAAATGGATTAAATAAAAGAACAATACCAGCTATAATTATTAAAACAGCAATAGATATGGGGATCAATGGTAATTTTGTGAATTTTCTTAAAGATAATAAATTTATCAATAATAATATTCCTAGAATTAAAAGAATAATCCCTAAAAGAAAAACAAAAATGCTGACAACAGGAGTTGGGAAAAATACAAATAATAATCCTATAGCTAGATCAAAAACAGATTGTACTAATAAAGCATTCCTCTGTTTTTTGTTTTCACTACGAAAAGCGAAAATAATAAATAAAATAGCACCTATCAATAGCATTATACCTATTATTGTAACTATAGTTTGTAATGTCAATTTAGGTAAAAAAATAGCTAATAAACCAATTAATAAAGCTACTATACCTCTAAGCAATGAACTTTTAGGTGTGAAAAATTTGTTTTCCATAATTTTTTTTACAAATATATATTAAAAGATTCTTTTTTAATATTTTTTTTAAAAAATTATATTAATTTTGTAAAGAATGAATATTTTAAAATAATAAAATGAATAAAAACTTATTATTAATTAGTAACTCTACTATGGCAGGGGAGCCATATTTAGATTGGTGTAAAGAAATAATTTTGAATTTTTTAAAAAATTTTGATATCAAAGAGGTTCTTTTTTTCCCATATGCAGGTGTAAATATAGATCCTAAAAGCATAGAAATCAGCTATAATGCTTATGAAAGTAAAGTACAAAGCGTTTTTGATTCATTTAATTTAAATATTAAAAGTATACACCATTACAATAATCTCAAGGAAGCTATAGAAAAAAGTGAGTGTATAATGGTAGGAGGTGGTAATACTTTTCACTTATTATATGAACTACATCGAAATAATTTAATAGATACAATGAGAGACAAAATCCTCAGTGGTACACCATATCTAGGGTGGAGTGCTGGAGCTAATCTAGCATGCCCCACTATCAAGACAACTAATGACATGCCAATAATATTTCCAATATCTTTTGATGCACTTAATCTGATTAATTTCCAAATAAATCCACATTATTTAGATGATAATCCTTCTAATCACGGTGGTGAAACTAGAGAGCAAAGAATTAAAGAATTCCTTGTTGTTAATAAAGAAATTAAAGTTTTAGGACTGCGAGAAGGTACCTATTTAACTGTTAACGATGACAAAATTTGGCTAAAAGGCAATAAAACTGCTAGACTTTTTTATTTTTACGCTGACCCGATAGAAATAAATCCAGGTGATAATCCTATAATTATTTAAAAATGTTAAAATATATCATCATATGAAAAAAATAATTTTTAAGAGCATTTTATTTACAATGTTTCTTTTGCTAAACATAAATTTAAAAGCTCAATTGCCAGTAGATCCAGATACCAAAAAAATAAAATATCAAGAAGTTATATCACAAGAAGGTAGTAAAGATACTTTATATAACAGAGCTATCAGCTGGATTAACAAATTTTTTGAAAATCCACAAGGTATTACTAAAGTGAGAGATCCTGAAAATGGCAAAATCGTTGGTACATATCGCATGCGAATGATAGATACATTAGCAGATGGTAGTAAATCTATGAGTAATATTATTGTGGTATGCACTTTTACTATTGAGGCTAAGGATGGTAGATATCGATATACTCTTGACGATTTTTATGTACCTGGGAATTCAAAAATTCCTTTAGAAAAATGGTTAGATAAAACCGACCCCTATTATTCACCGAAGTATGATGGATATCTAAAACAAGTAGATCAGTATGCCACTAGATTTATAAAATCTCTAAAAGAAGGCATGCAACCACCTATAATAAAAGTAGATGAGTGGTGAAATTAAATAAAAATGAGTAACTAGTTGTTAAAATAAAAAAAGATACTACTATAAGCCAGGTTTTGTCTATGCTATAGCATAGCCTTATTATTTATCTAAGCTCATTGTCATCAATGAGCATAAGCAACCTACCCTCCAGCTCGACCGACCAAGTCTCTAATGCTGGTTTACATGGTTTTGCACCCCAAGAGGTTTACCGCATACATCTGTCTCCAGATATATGTGTGAGCTCTTACCTCACATTTTCACCCTTACCATTAAATAAAATTTAATGGCGGTATATTTTCTGTGGCACTTTCTGTATTTTTATCATTGCTGATAAAAATCCTTCTATTTCAGAAGCATGGTGATCTATGGTGCCTGGACTTTCCTCTCTTCTACTCAAAGAGCAATAAGGCATAGTACCTTTTTTACAAAATTACGAAATTTTTATGAATTTTTCTATATCATTTTTAAAAATAATTATAATTTCAATAGTATGAGAAAAAAATTATGGTAATTTTACTGAAATAAACTATTTTATTGAAAATTTTTTATATTTTTGAAAAAAATTTTTTTTATGATGAAAATGTCCAAATATTTAATTGCTTTTTTTATAGTGCTAATATTATTTAATTCTTGTTCTACCGATGTAGATCTGAATCAAGAATGGCAAGATATACCTGTAATTTATTCAATTTTAGATATAAATAATTCTACACAATATATTAGAATAAATAGAGCCTTTTTAGGTGATGGTGATGCATCTCAGCTAGCACAGATACCAGATAGTATTAATTATAACTATTTACTGGATGTCAGAGTGAGGGAATATGATCAAAATAATAATTTTGTAAAAGAATATATTTGTGATACAGTACATCTATGGTATGAATCAGATGTTTTTTATAAAGGATATATGCCAGTATACAGATTTACTATTAATTCACCATACAGTTTAGACTATTATGATACCACTTGGTTAAATCCTAATTACAAATATGAGTTAGTGATTTATAATCCTAAATATGATAAATATATTACCTCTTCATGCGATTTAATTGGAAATATCAATATCACTAAACCCTTTTCTGGCCAACCATATTTAGATTTTCACACTAATAATAAAAATAGCATAGAATGGACTTCTGCTAAAAATGGGAGATTGTATGAAATACTTTTTAGATTTTACTACAAAGAGGTAAATATTAATAATCATGGAGATACCGTAAATAAATATATAGATTGGAAACTAGGCACCGTGAAAAGTAGTAAACTAAACGGGGGAGAAAATTTAACTGTTGCATACTATAATCAAGGTTTTTTTGATAATTTAAAAAATAATCTACCAAAAGATAATAATATAATTCGTATAATAGGTAAAATAAAGCTGATAATAACTGTAGGAGATGATAACATGGCTACATATATAGCTTTAAATGGTTCATCTAGTACATCTATAGCTCAGTCTAGACCTGTCTTTACAAATATTGATAATGGTATTGGCTTATTTACTAGTAAACGAACCTTTAATAGAGAATACTCACTCAATACTTCTACACAAATAATGCTCACAACCAGAGAAGACCTATTACCTCTAAATTTTCAAACAGCTAATTAAAAAAAATGAAGCTTCCATTTTTTTTAAAGTTACTATACATAAGTTCTTTAGCAGGAGCTTCATTAAGAATTATTTCAATAATTAGCATTTTTATATTCCCAAATTTATCTAATTTTTGGTTATATATACCAGGCTTTACATTTATAGAAATTTATCCAGATATTTTTTTTAATATTCTCCTAATAATATCATCTGCATTATCATTTTGGGGGATTTTGATGATGTGGCAGCATAAAATATTAGGGTTTTACATATATCTCACTGCACAATGGGGATTGATCTTATTTAGATTATTTTTCAATAATCCCATATTTCTTACACTAACAGATGAGCTTCCAAATATTTTAATAAGTATTGTTTTTTCAATTTCCTATGCATTTTATATTCCATACTTCAAAAAAATTAATACAAAAATTGAAATTGAAAAAAATTAAAAAGAAGAATTAAAAAATTTAAATTAAATTTGCAATTAAGTAAAATAATAAAATGCAAATTAAAAGATGGAGGTTCAAACCAAGAGGTGATGATAACATAATTAAAGAATTAAATCAACAATTATCAATAGGTAAAATAGCTGCACAGCTTTTAGTGCAGCGTGGCATCACCAATGTTAAAGAAGCCCAGGAGTTTCTAAAACCTCGTTTAGATGATCTATACGATCCGTATCTGATGAAAGATATGGATAAAGCTGTCAATAGAATTATAAAAGCTATCAATGACAAAGAAAAAATATTGCTTTACGGAGATTATGATGTAGACGGGATCACCTCTGTAGCCAATTTATATTTATTTCTAAATAAATTTACTAATACCTTAGATTATTATATACCTGATCGTTACTCAGAAAAATCTGGTATCAGCAAACAATCTATAGACTTTGCCATTAATCAAGGATATTCACTATTGATAGCTTCCGATTGTGGTACTAAAGATGTGGAAATAGTAAATTATGCTAACTTAAATCACTTAGATATTATCATTTGTGATCATCATAAAATATCTTCTGATATACCAAATGCAGTCGCATTATTAAATCCACAAAGGGCAGATTGTAATTACCCATTTAAAGAATTATCAGGTTGTGGGGTTGGGTTTAAACTAATACAAGCATTATCTAAAACTTATAATATCACTTTAACGGAATTAACTGATTTTTTGCAACTTTTAGCATTATCAATAGCTGCAGATATGGTACCAGTTATTAATGAAAATAGGATACTTGCAAAACATGGATTAAAATACATTAATGAAAAACCTATCCCAGGACTTGAAGCTATACTCAAAGCATCAGGTATTAAAAGACAACCAGATAATATTTATCACAAAGAACATTTTTTTAATAAACAGATAACCTTGTCTGATATAGTTTTTTTAGTAGCTCCTAGAGTGAACGCAGCAGGGAGAATACAAAATGGAAGAGATAGTGTAGATTTATTAGTTTGTAAAGACATTGCTAAAGCAGAAAAATTAGCAGATCAAATCAATAATTATAATGAAGAACGCAAAAATATTGATTTCAAAGCTACTACAGAAGCATTAGAAATGATGGAGCACTATAATATTTCTAATTATGCTACAATTTTATACAATCCTAATTGGCCAAAAGGCGTTCTTGGTATTGTAGCCGCTAGATTAACAGAACAATATCATCGCCCGACAATTATTCTTACGTGGTCTGAAGAAGATCAACTCATAAGTGGTAGTGCTAGATCTAATAAAAACTTTAATCTATATGAAGCTCTAGATCATTGTAGTGACTTATTAGAAAACTGGGGAGGACACACCTATGCTACGGGTATATCTCTTAAAAAAGAAAATTTGGATGAATTTATTAATCGCTTTGTAAAATTAGCAGAAAATTCTATAACTGATAATATGCTTATCTCAGAAATAGAGATAGATGTAGAAATAGAATTTAATGATATAACTAAAAAATTTGTACGTTTATTGAGAGATTTTGAACCTTTCGGTACAGGTAATCCTCAACCAATTTTTTATTCTAAATGTGTATATGATGCTGGGGGATATACCAAAATCGTTGCTAATAATCATTTGAAACTTTTTTTATCACAACCAAATTATAAATATGGTCCAGGATTCCCTGCTTTCGCATATAATGCTATTGAATATTATGAACATATTGTAGCAGGCAAACCCATAGATATTGTTTATACAATAGAAGAAAATGATTGGGTGGGCACTAACACAATAATACAATTAAATATAAAAGATATAATAAAAAAAGAACCTGATTATGAATAACGAAATCGTAGTTAGTGGCATTAGACCAACAGGATATTTGCACATAGGTAATTATTTCGGTGCTATTCGCAATTTTATAGAAATGCAAAATAAATATCATTGCTACTATTTTGTAGCTGATTATCATAGCCTAACTACAAATCCTCATCCTAAAGATTTACAACATTTATCTTTACATTTATTAGCTGAGTTATTAGCTTGTGGCCTCGATCCGCAAAAAGCTACATTATACCTGCAAAGCGAAGTACCTGAAGTGATAGAGCTTTATTTAGTTCTAAATATGAATGCTTATTTAGGTGAGCTTATGAGAGTAACTACATTTAAAGAAAAAGCTCGTAAACAACCAGAAAACGTAAATGCTGGTTTGCTAACCTATCCTACCCTGATGGCATCTGATATTCTAATACACAAAGCTGCAAAAGTGCCCGTAGGTAAAGATCAAGAGCAACATTTAGAGATGACTCGCAACTTCGCTGCACGTTTTAATCGTATTTATAATGTTGATTTTTTTCCTTTACCAGCTGCTTTTGACTATTCTGGCAATCTAATTAAAGTCCCTAGCCTTGATGGCAAAGGGAAAATGGGAAAATCTGAAGATCCTAATAGCACTATTTTCCTAGTAGACGATGATGATATTATTAGAAAAAAAATTATGCGAGCAGTTACAGATACTGGACCTACTGACAAAAATCAACCTATTAGTGAACCAATAGCTAACCTTTTTAATATTATGTCTTTAGTTTCTACTCCCGATACTCTTCAATACTTCAAAGATAAATATATGGACGCTACTATAAAATATAGCGAACTTAAAAATCAATTAACTGTAGACATTATTTCATTCATATCACCAATAAGAGAAAAAATCAATGAAATTTTTGACAATAAAAAATATCTATACGAAGTAATAGACATGGGAAAAGTAAAAGCACAAACTAGTGCTCGCAAAACTATTAATGATATCAGAGAAATCATTGGATTTAGAAAATTATATTAAAAAAATAATTTTTCAATTTTTATAACATTATTTGTTTTTTTATCTTTTATTTTGTAAAAAAATAATTATGAATCTTAGAGAAAAATTATTAGAACGTTTCCTACAATACATTAAAGTAGACACACAAAGTAATGAAGAAAATGATACTTGCCCATCCACAGAAGGACAAAAAGTATTAGCAAATATTTTAAAAAATGAATTAATACAAATGGGATTATCCCAAGTAGAAGTAGATGAAAATAGCTATTTGTACGCATATTTACCACCTACACCTTCAACTAATGCACCTGCAATAGGCTTTATAGCACATCTAGATACAGCACCAGATATGAGTGGCAGAGATATACATCCACAAATACATGAAAATTATAATGGCAAACCAATTATACTAAATGAAAAATTAAATATCATTTTAGATCCTAAAAATTATCCTCATTTACTAAATCACATTGGGAAAACTTTGATCACTACTGATGGTACTACCCTATTAGGAGCAGACGACAAAGCAGGAATATCAGAGATAATGACTGCAATAGAATATTTGAT
>LUZL01000134.1 GCA_001603615.1 Bacteroidales bacterium Bact_20
ATTATATACTAGATATCAATTCAAATATTATAATTTAATAAGTTTTGGCTTCACTGCAGAAAAAGATCCAGGAGAAGAATTTTTCAAAGGTACTCAAAAGCAAGGATTTGACTTCTATTCTGCACATTTATTTGTACGTAATGTAGGTCCTTTCAAAGCTATAGCAATTGGAGATTATAACCTTCAAATAGGACAAGGACTCACCATGTGGACGGGAATGAGCTTTGGCAAAACTGCAGATGCAGTTTTCACTAAAAGGAATGCTAATGGTATCAGGCAATATACTTCAGCTGATGAGAATAGATTTCTTCGCGGCGTTGCATTTGATGCTAAAATTTCTAAACGTTTTGAGATATTAGGATTTGTCAGTTATAAAAAGATAGATGCTAGCGTAGAAGGAGATACACTAAACTATGAAGATTATGTGATATCTAGTTTAGTAGAGACTGGTCTACATAATACTGTTTCCTCATATAGCAAAAAAGATGCTGTTACTCAATTCATAGGTGGTGCAAATTTTAAATATATTTCATTGAATAAAAGACTTCGTATAGGAGCTACAGCATTTACTACTATTCTAGATAAGCCCATAGGCTCTCGTGATGAGATTTATAGGATGTATGAATTCACTGGCACTCAACTGAATGTAGCTTCTATAGATTACAGCTTTATTTGGAAGAATTTTAATATTTTTGGGGAACAAGCATATTCATCTAATGGAGGTATAGCTACTATCAACGGTATAATGGCTGTAACAGACAAAAATTTGTCTTTTTCACTTTTACATAGGTATTTTGAACCCGACTATTTTGTTTTTTATGCATCACCACTACAGGAAGGTAGCAAAGTAAGTAATGAACAAGGTTTGTATTTTGGTGTAAACGCTAACCTGACTTATAAGCTAAATCTAACAGCATATTTTGATATGTTTTCTTTCCCCTGGCTTCGCTATAGAGTAAATGCTCCTAGTGATGGTGTAGAAACATTGCTACAGCTTAATTATAAATTTAATAAAAAGAATAATGTTTATTTTAGATATAAACATGAGACTAAAAGCCTTAATAAAGCTGATGTTTATGTAAATAGATTGATAGAAACTAATAAAGACAATTATAGATTGAATGGTACTTTTCAGTTATCTCCGTCCTTTAGGTATAAATTTAGAGTGGAATATGTAAACTACCGTAAAGGCGATGATTACAATCACGATGGCATTTCCATATCGCAGACTATATCTTACAAACAAAATAAAATACCTGTATCTTTTCATTTTACTTATGTATTTTTCGATACATACAGCTACGACGAGCGAATCTATGGCTATGAAAATGATGTATTATACGCATATTCATTTCCTAGTTATTATTACAAAGGTGCAAGATATGTTTTTAATATAAAATACACTATCAATAAATATTTAGATTTCTGGGCATATCTAGCTCGTACAAATTACTTTGATAGAAATGTCATCGGTAGCGGCCTAAATGAAATACAAGGTAATCATAAAACTGATTTACATTTACAATTGAGGGTTAGATTTTGATTTTTACAATAATAAATTTTATCTTAATTTATTGACATATAAGCGTACAAATACAATAAATCTATTATTTTAAATTATACTAAAATTAAAACTTAAGTTAAAATAAATAATTTTATTATTTAACAAAAAAATCAAAAAAATTTGTTAAATTTGTAAAAAAAATAATGCGATATTATCTCACTATAATTATTATTTTGTTATCATACATCACTATAAACGCACAGGTAATAGTATATCATAATGCTGATTTAGATAGCTTAGTAGCTAAACATACTAGATTATCTGCAAAAGCGAATAGTTATTTAGGATATACAATACAGTTGGGCGCATTTTCTGGTAATTATAGCAAATCTAAAGCTGAAAATTTGTTAAATGATTTCTCAAGCAATTTTAATAATATTCCAGTAAATTTGATTTTTGATTCTCCCTATTACAAAGTGATGGCTGGAGCATATATTCATAAATATGAAGCTAGATATGATTATGAGAAGATTAAACAATCCTATCCACAAGCTATCATAGTCCCTTATTTCATTGATGTGAAAAATATTTTAATAAATTAACAATATGACTAAAGAAGAACTAGTGAACGAAATATTTTTGAATACTGATTTAGATACCAGACTTAATATACTATTGGAGAGTGGTAAGGATTTATTAACCATCAAACAATTGAATCGTTTTATAAAAATATATTTAGTAAATGATTACTATGTGGAGCTAGTTTATAGATATGACATTAATAAAATAACACATATTAATTTGATAGACACTACAGAACTAATAGAAAAATATAATGATTTTATTCAAATTGTAGTATAAAATTTTTTTAAATATCGTCTTGTAAATAGTAATTTTGCTTTTTATTAATTAATTCACTTATTATGAAATTGCCAGACTTACAAGATTATGATTATGCGATATCTGAGGATCGCATAGCTAAATATCCAGTGCAACCTCGCGACAGCTCTAGAATATTAATAGCTACGCATAATAATTTACGTGAAGATTATTTCTTTAATATTTCAAAATATTTACCTCCTAATGGATTATTGATACTAAATAATACTAAAGTAGTACCAGCTAGAGTAATGGTAAAAAAAGAAACAGGTGCATGGATAGAGTTCCTTTTGACAGAACCAATAAATAATGATAGTATACCATTAGCTCTACAAGAAAAAGGATCTTCTAAGTGGAAATGTATGATCGGAAATGCCAAAAAACTCAAAAACTCTCACCATCTTTCATATTATTTTACTAAAAACAATCAAAATATTTTTCTAAACATAGATATAGCATGGAGGGCAGATAATGAAAATGAAGTTACTTTTTCTTGGGAGCCATCAGATCTTACATTATCTGAAATATTAGAATTAATAGGTGAAATGCCTATACCACCATACATTAAACGCAAAGCTGTAGAAGAAGATAAAATCTATTATCAACCCGTTTTCGCTAAAATTAGTGGATCTATAGCTTCACCTACTGCTAGTCTGCATTTCACTGATAGAGTATTCCAATCAATAGATGACATGGGTTATAGAAAAGCTTTCATAACTCTACACGTAGGAGCTGGCACCTTCAAACCAGTGAAAACTAGTATAGAAGAGCATCAAATGCATAGAGAAGAATTCTCTATAGAT
>LUZL01000135.1 GCA_001603615.1 Bacteroidales bacterium Bact_20
GTTTTGAAATCTATTATATATATACCCTTATCATTTTTTATGATTAAGTCTATAGTGCCATTCAGTGTTACATTATCAATAGAATAATAAAATTTTTTCTCAGTATCTATAATGGTTGCTGGGAAATGTGAAGATTTACTAAAAATTTCTACATTGAAAAATTTGATTAACATGTTTTTTAGTTGTTCTTTGAGTAGTAGCTCTTTTATGCTCACATTATCGGGCAGTAGTTTATTACATTCATCATCTATTTGTTTTTTAATGAATAATAAAGTATCTAATTTTATTTCCTCATTTTTAAATCTAAAAAACAATTCTTTCATAGCCTGATGCAGTAGATTACCCAATTCTGTTTGTAAATATTCATCAGGAAAAAGCTTAGTATCAGTAAGATTTTCTATATATTGCAAGTAAAATTTTCGTGGACATTGTATGTAAGTGCTAATAGCATGGCGAGATAATCCGTAATTATTTAGATAATCATTCACTTTGTTTGTGATATTATCTTTACTGATCTCATGTATATTTACTTGTGAAGATTTGCCTATTTTTTCAGAAAAATTATTAATATCTACACCTCTATATTTTAGTTGCAATAAATATGGGCTTTGGTCGCACTCTTCGCCGCCGACAAATTTAGATGACAGCAAGTAAATATATTCACTACGCTGCAATAATCTATAAATATGAAAAGCATCTAATCCCTCGCGCCAGTCTGGTGTGGGTAGTCCAAAATGTTTCCTGAAATGATAAGGAATAAACGTAGGCACATATTTGTCTCCAGGGACGATTTTATTATTTAATGAGAGAATTATTACTTTCTCAAAATCTAATAATCTACTCTCCATCAATCCCATGATTTGAATATTTTCTAGTGGCTCTCCCTCTAGATCTATTTTGCCCTCTCTGAGTATCTGGGTTATTAATGATATTAGGAATTTTATGTTTTTAATATCAATATTATATTGATCAAATAGTGCATTGATATCATATAATTTAGTATATATATTTCTAATGGCTTCTATTTCTAGCAAAATCATAGAATTGTTTTCACTGTCATTTTTCAGCTCTTCCTCTATATCGGTGAGTAGATGCATTAAAGAATTTATGAAACTATCACGATCCGCTGTTGTGATTATATTTTGTAAATCTTTGATTAATTGACTCTCAGAATCATTATTTATACTTACTTCTATGAAATCATTAATATCGTTAGTATCAGCATTATTGTTTTTATTAGGACTTAGAAAATCATTAATATTTTTTTTGACTTCATTATTTCTATAAATAAATGGATGATAGAGTAGCTCCATCCAGCTATGTTTTGATAGGAAAATCTTGGTATTTTCTCTTCTAATATCATTATATAATTCAAAGATTTGCATTATTAGAGTGTAAGCATTAGTATTTCTGACAGAATAATTCATAGTAATATTTACAGATTTGATGTCATCTGGGAGAGAAGATAGTGCGATAGGCAGCAGACTAGCATCTGGTAAAATAATAGCTTGATATTGCTCAGTAGCATGTGTTAATAATGAAGCAGCATATTTAGCCTCTTCTATTTCATTAGTAAATGAACAAATCTGTATTTTATCTTTTACTTTCTGAAAATCATTTCCCAGATTATTAGTTTCTACTGTGAAATCCTCTGGCATTGGGAATTTATTCATTAATTTACTTAATTGTCTGCCAGCACTATAGATTTTATTATTCAGATATTCATCATCATATTCCCAGATGAAATGTA
>LUZL01000136.1 GCA_001603615.1 Bacteroidales bacterium Bact_20
TTTGTGAAAACTCCAGAGCATCCTAATCCATTAGTTGCTCCACAGGCAAATGCTATGGCATCTATTATAGAACCTTTCATGCAGCAGAATGCAGAAATCCCATGGGTTTTGTATTTAGTCGGTGCTATAATAGCATTAATAATTAATTTTTTGGGAATTTCTCCGCTTGCTTTTGCTCTAGGAATGTTTATACCACAAGGGCTAAACACACCATTATTAGTTGGTGGATTGATAAATCATTTCGTAGCTAATAAAACAAAAGATAAGCAATTAGCTAAAGCTCGTGAGCAGAGAGGTACTTTATTGGCAAGTGGCTTCATAGCTGGAGCAGCTCTATTTGGAGTACTTGGAGCTTTGTTATTATTCTTTGGTTTAGACCTCACTGTACCTGTATTTAAAGAATTAGTAAATGGCAAATGGCTGTGGATAGAAGGTAATGTATGGCCAGAAATACTTTCTCTCATTGCTTTTGTACTTATAGTTTCATATTTTATTTGGGAAACTCGCAGAGCTAAACTAGATAAATGATTATTTGGCACCAAATATTTATGAAAACTGTTTAGTATGAGCTTTTTATTTCTGTAAAGTATGTATTTTATTATATTTTTTTAAAAATTTTAATAAAAATCAACGCAGGATTATAAAAAAAGCTTTTAATAGCATGTATTAATCCGTTATAAAAATTTTTTTGTCTAATAAACTCTACTGCTATGTAAAAATGTAATAGACTATATGATTTTCTCCATTCATGTCTAGTAGGGAAAAAATTAGTATTAAATTTGTATTTTTTCAAAATATAAATCATATCATGTTTATAAAGTGCAATATTATTGTGCATCTGTGAGGGATGACTGCGATATAGTACTAATGGTTCATTCAGGTATGTGAACTTACCTAATTCACGCAATCTAATGGCTAAATCAAAATCTGCAGAAGTGCTAATATTAGTATCAAACATACCTGCTTCTAAAAAAGATTTTTTATAAATCAGGGATGATGAAGGTATAGATATATTTCGTAATTCTCTAAACTCTTTCCATTCATCAATAATAGGCGAGCCTACTATTTTGCAATTATGATAATCTGCACTCTCATACCATAGGTACATAGGAGATGCTACTAGTATACTATTCGGCTCATTAATTAGTTTATATATTTTTTTTTCTAAATTGTCTGGTAGCCAGACATCATCTGCATCTAAGAAACAAAGAATTTCTCCCTTAGCTATTTGAGCACCTACATTTCTACTATCAGACACCCCAGTATTATTTTTTTTAATATACGAAATACGGTTATCATTAAATTGCTTTACGACATCAGCAGTATTGTCTGTAGATCCATCATCTACGATGATTAGTTCCCAATTATTATAAGTTTGATCTATCACACTTTGAATAGTTGCTGAGAGATATTTCTCCCCATTATATACTGGAATAATTATGCTAATTAGACTATTTTCATTCATCATAAAGATTTTTTAACAAATTAAATTTATTTTCTACAGTGTACTGTTTTACAGAAAGGGGAGCATTATTAATTAATTTTTCTCTAATATTTTTATCTTCTAAAATTAATTTAATCCCATTATATATCTCATTACTGTTTTTAAAATCTACAACTACTGCATTTTCTAAATGTTTAACGCATTCATTAGCTATACCACTCAGAGTGCAAACCATAGGGATGCCAGCAGCTAGAGCTTCTATATAAACCTGTCCGAAAGCTTCGGAGTGATTATCTATGGGAGTATGTATGAAAACATTGAAAGTTTTAAAAAGTGCAGGCATATTAGGTTCGAAATTTATTTTAATATAAGAATCAGCTGGCACTTGTGCTAATAAAGTATTTATTTCATTTTCATAATCACCAATAGCATTTGCTAGTACTAATTTAGCATGTGGATAATCAGTTAATAATAATTGAAAAGCTGGGATAATATATTGCACACCTTTCCACTCAGTAAATCTAGAAATGACGCCGATAATAGGACTATAATCTCTTAAGTTATATTGAGATTTTATCAATTCTATATCTTCATTATTCACATTGCTGAAAAGATCATTTGGCAAACCATGAGGTACAATTTTTACTTTTTTTTCGGGCACTTTTTCCCAATTTACTAAAATTTCTTTTACAATAGGGCTAATAGCAACTATATCGGTGGCTAGCTTATTACTTAGTTTGTCATAGATGATCCCGTGCTTATGATAAAC
>LUZL01000137.1 GCA_001603615.1 Bacteroidales bacterium Bact_20
ACTCCTAGCTGCCTTGAAATACCTAAAATATCACATAAAGGTGCTATTATTGGCATAGTGAGAGCAGCTTTTGCCGAACCTGATGGTAAAATAAAGTTGAATAATGTCTCAAAGACGTACATTCCTTGTACAGCGAGAAATTTAGAATTTTCTGGTATCGCATTAGCAGTAGCATAGAGAATAGTATCTAGTATTTTACCATCTTGTAAGATTACTATTATAGCTGAGGCTAAGCCAACTATTAATGCTGCTGAGGCTATATCTTTAGCTCCTTCTATCATTGTTTTGGCTATATCATTAGCTTTCATCTTTATACTCATACCAGTGAATATGCCTAATACTAAAAATAATGTGGCTATCTCTTTAATATACCAATGCCATATCAATACTCCCAATATCATTGCTATTATAGTGAATGCTAGTAAATATAAAGCATAGATTTCCTTTTTATATTTTATTAGTATGAATAATCCTAAAACCACATTAAATATTATTAAGCAAATTAAAATTATTGCTTCAGTATTAAATGAATTTTTTGATATGATTGGTATTAATTCATAAATCATAAATATATTGATAAGTATCCATGTGAGCCAACCTCGCCAATCTACTCTTTCGCTTATGATTTCCTCGTCTTTCACAGTAATATTTCTCCAGTATTCATCTGAATCATAAACAAGTGATAATTTTGGATTTTTATATATTTTTTTTGCATATCGTAGCACAAAAATTATCCCAATGATAGTAAATAAGAACCATAATATTATTCTATATTCTATTCCAGAAAATATAGGTATGCCTGCTATGCTTTGTGCTATTCCTATGGTAAATGGATTTGTAACTCCACCGATAAATCCTATCGTAGCTCCTACAAAAACGACACTTACTGCTACTATACTGTCATAGCCGAGAGCTATAAATACTGGTACAAAAAGTACGATAAATGCTATAGTCTCTTCACTCATCCCAAAGGTGGCTCCGAATATACTGAATACTACCATAAAAATGATTATAATCAAGTGATTACCTTCACCGATGAGTGGTATCTTTTTATCTCCCCATATTTGAGTGATTTTTAGTAATTTATTGATAGCTACATCTAAAATTTTGCCTTTATTTATCAAAAAAAAGCTAGCTCCTACTATGAAAATGAATGCTATTATTTCTATTTTATCCACAATGCCATCAAAAATTGATGAAAATACTTGCCAAGTCTGAGGTTGCTGTGCTATACGGTGATAGCTCGTAGCATCTATTACAGTCTTTTGTCCTTCTTCAGTTAATATTGTAGTTTGATTGAATTCTCCCGCAGGTATTATCCAAGTCAATATTGTAGCTATTATTATTATAAAAAATACTATCACATAACTGTGAGGGAATTGTCTTTTGTGCATTTTTTTTTCGGCAAAGATAATAAAGTTAAAAAAAATTAGTAATTGCTATTTGAAAAATTTATTCGCTTCCATCAATGAATCTAATGTACCAATATCAAACCAATATGACTCTGTATCTTCGTAATAGCTTACATTATACTTCTCTGACCAATATAAAAATAAACTTATAATACTAAAAGCTCCATTAAATGGAATATCTCGTAGCAAATCATATGATATCAAGCTAATACCAGAGAAGCCATATTCTTTTGTAGGTAATGCTACATTTTTTAAAATTTTTTTCTCACTACTTTTATGATTTATCCATCCGACTAATCTATCCGCATTATCGAATATCAATTTTCTAGGATTTGACCTATCTTGTACTACTAATAAAGCATCTATATTGTTTAGAGTCTTATACTCAAGTAGCTCATTTAGATTAGTACCACTCAATATATCTACATTATGTATCAATATGGGCTCGTCCTTAATAAATAAATCTTTAGCTTTTAGCAATGCTCCACCAGTATCTAATAGCATATCGCTCTCATCAGAAATCAATATCTCCATATTAGGATAAGTTATATTTTTTAGATAATTGATTATTTTATCAGATAAATAATGAACATTTACAACTACTCTTTTTATGCCAAATTCATGTAATTTATCTAAATTTAGTTTTAAAATCGGTTGGTTATTTATCGCAATTAATGCTTTAGGTAAATTATTTGTCAAAGGTCTAAGTCTAGTTCCCAAGCCTGCACTTAATAATATTGCATTCATTATTTTTTTTAGCAAATATAAATATTTATAATAAAAAATTCAAAAAACATGATTACTAAAATTAGACACAATATAGAGAATAAAAAATAATTTCTAAATACTGAATTTAATAACGAGCTACGATTTATTATTGACTAATAAACTAAGTATTTTTTTTTAAAATTTAATGCTTTGCATGAAATATTAAATCATATAATATGAAATAACAAATGCTAAAAACTATAGCTCAAAAATATGGATGAACTGAAGTAAATAAAAACAGTAACGTATTTAAAATATTTTTTAAAATTCAATATTTTTTGGTGTACGTGGAAAAGGAATAACATCACGGATATTTCCCATACCAGTAACGAAGAGCATAAAACGTTCAAAGCCTAGACCAAAACCACTATGAGGTGCAGACCCGAATTTTCTAGTTTCTAGATACCACCATACATCCTTCATAGGTACATGATTTTCTTTAATTCTTTGGAATAGTTTATCATAATTATCCTCCCTTTGGCTACCACCTATTATTTCGCCAACACGGGGAACAAGTATATCCATAGCTTTTACAGTTTTATCATCATCATTCAGCTTCATATAAAAGGCCTTTATCTCTTTTGGATAGTCAGTTAATATGACTGGTTTATTAAAATATTTCTCTACTAAAAATCTCTCGTGTTCAGATTGCAAATCTACACCCCAATAAATAGGAAATTCAAAATTTTGTTTTGAATTTTGCAAGATCTCTATTGCCTCAGTATAGGTTAATCTCTCAAAAGGAGTATCTAATACGTGATGTAGCCTATCTAGTAATTCTTTGTCATACATATTATTTAGAAATCCTAAGTCTTCATAGCACGCTTCTAATAAATATTTTATCAAATATTTTATAAATTCTTCAGCCAAGTTCATATTATCAATGATATCGTAAAAAGCCATTTCTGGTTCTATCATCCAGAATTCAGCTAGATGTCTAGTAGTATTACTATTTTCAGCTCTAAATGTAGGTCCGAAAGTATATATCTCTCCTAAGGCCAAAGCACCTAATTCACCCTCTAATTGACCAGAAACAGTAAGTGCTGTTTCTTTACCAAAAAAATCTTGAGAAAAATCTATGTTACCCTCAGAGGTCAATGGTATATTATACAAGTCTAGAGTAGTAACACGAAACATTTCGCCAGCACCTTCACAATCACTAGTAGTTATGATAGGAGTATGAAAATAATAAAATCCTTTATCATTAAAAAATTTGTGAATGCTATAAGCTAAATGATGTCTAATTCTAAAAATAGCACCGAAAGTATTAGTACGTGGTCGTAAGTGAGCGATTTCTCTGAGAAATTCTAAGCTATGACCTTTTTTTTGTAGAGGATATTCATCTGCTGGAGCCTCTCCATAGAGTTCTATATCGTCAGCATGTAGCTCTATTGGTTGCTTGGGAGCAGGTGATTCTAATATTTCTCCTTTTACACCTATTGCACTACCTGTAGTGATTTTTTTTAAAAAATCTTCATCAAATTTACTGTGATCTACTACGATTTGCAAATGATTAATTGTACTCCCATCGTTTAAAGCTATGAAACTTATATTTTTACTTTCTCTTCTAGTGCGTACCCATCCTTTTACTAAATATTCATTACCTATTACATTTTTGGGATCTGCTATTAGTAATTCTTTTATTTTTATTCTTTGCATTTAGTAATTTTTTTGCAAATTTCGTAATTTTTAAAAACATATAAATAATAATTTTTTTCATTTTGTTAAAATATTAGAAATTAATTTTTATTTTTACAAAAAAAATGTCAACTGTAGAAGTAGTATTGAGCCCATTATTTCTAGAAAATAATAAAGTTTTTACCAAATCTCCTTTTAATATTATAGTAATAGATGTATTGAGAGCTACGACGAGTATTTGTACAGCTTTTATGAATGGTGCTAAAGAGATTATACCCTTACAAAAAGAAGAAGAATCTTATGAATATAAAAATAGAGGTTATCTATTAGCTGCAGAGAAGGATGGCATTAAATTATTACATGCAGACCTAGGTAATAGTGCAGATGAGTTTACAGTTGAGAAAATTAAAAATAAATCTATTGCTTACTTAACTACTAATGGCACTAAGACAATATTAAAAGCTCATTCATTAGCTTCAGTTTTCTTAGGATCTTTTTTAAATCTCAAAATGTTATCTGATTATTTAATAAAAGATAATAAGCCTATAGTAATAGTTTCTAGTGGATGGAAAGATTTTCCTAATATAGAAGATACAGTTTGTGCTGGTGCTTTTGCACAATATTTATTACTAAATGGATATAAGTGCATAGAGGATAGTGCAAATATGTCCTTAGGTTTATGGGAAATGGCTAGAAATAATTTGGAGTCATACATAAAAAAAGCATCTCATTACAAAAGGCTACATGATAAGCTAAATCTATCATATATAGTACCTTATTCATTGCAGTTAAATATAGCCAATGTAGTACCTTATTATGATGGTCAAAAAATTATTGATTTATTTGGATTATAGGATTTATTGTATATTCAAAAATTTTTTTGTAATTTTGAATTAAATATTAGTTATAAAAAATGAAAAAATTATCAAAGCGATTGATCATCATTTTACTGACAAGCTTATTATCAATAAATCTATTTGGATGGGGATTTTTTGCTCATCCTAGGATCAATGAGCATGCTGTTTATTGTTTACCACCAGAAATGGTCGGTTTTTACAAAAGACATATGGATTATATATCTCAGCATGCAGTAGATCCAGACAAACGTTCTCATGTTAATCCTAAAGAAGCTGCTTGTCATTATATGGATATAAATCATTATGGGGAGTATCCATTTGATATGGTTCCTAAAATATGGAAAGAAGCTGTAAAAAAATATACTGAGGATACATTATATGCATATGGTATCTTGCCATATCATCTTATTAAAACTTATTATCAACTTGTAGATGCTTTTAAAGAAGGTGATGCAGGTAGAATTTTGTATCTAAGTGCCAATATAGGACATTATGTGGCCGATGCACATGTTCCTCTACATTGTAATTTATATTATGATGGTAGAAATCCTTCTGAAAAAGGTATTCATGCTCTATGGGAAAGCAGAAGTGTAGAAGTACTTTATGATAATTTTAATTTGTTTGTAGGTAGGGCTAAGTATTTTTCCAAGCCTATTGATGAATTTTGGAGTTGGATAAAAAATGGTTATTTGCAAAGTGATACTGTCCTGAATGTGTACTCATATATGATGAAACAATATACTCCTTCGGAGATTTATACATTAGAGGATAGAAATAATATAATAATTAAACAATATTCTAGAGAGTTTATAAACGATTTTAATGCTATGCTACAGAATATGGTAGAGAGAAATTTCAGAAAAGCAGTATTGGATGTGGCTTCATTCTGGTACACTGCTTGGGTAAATGCAGGACAACCTAATCTAGATATTTTGGATGATAAAGATTTTTTAGCTAATCAGAAAAAAGAAGAGGAAGAGCTAGAGTATTTATGGAAACATGGAGCTCCACTCGGACGACCTAATCCCGAATAAATTTATGATTTTAGATAACTTAATAATTGATAATGAGCTATTCTCATCATATTTCGCATGTGATTTAGATAAATGCCACGGCATTTGCTGCGTAGAAGGAGAAGCAGGTGCACCATTAGAAAAAGATGAAATTACTTGGCTACAAGAAAATATAGATTCATATTATGATTTTTTAGACAATGATGGTAAAAAATCTATTGATAAAATGGGCGTTTATGTGATAGATGTGCAAGGAGATCTTGTTACTCCTCTGAAATCTAATGGAGAATGTGCTTACGCTCTAAAAGAAAATAATTGTAGTATTTGTGTATTTCAAAAATTATATAATGAAGGAGTCTTAGATTTTTATAAACCTATTTCGTGCCATTTATACCCAATAAGAGTATATAAATTAATCGGATTCTATCATTTAACGTTGAATAGATGGCATACTTGCACAGGGGCTTTTGATTTAGGTAAAAGACAAAAAATACCTGTATTGTATTTTGTAAAAGATGCTCTACAACGTCAATTTCCTGATCAAGTAGATAAAATTTTGAAAAATATTAAAAAATAATTTTTTTATTTATAAAACCTATATATAAATAGTCGCAAATGTTTTAAATATTTTTTTAATCTATAAATGACTCATAAATAGCTTGTTGCACTTTTGTTCTAATAGATTTTTGAGAAATTTTTGTGTTTTGTGAGGTAGGATATACTCTATTTGATAGGAAAATATAGATTAAATCGTATTGAGGATCTACCCAAAACATAGTACCTGTGAAACCATAATGTCCATAGCTTTGTGGAGAAGCTAATGCACATGCGGGGCTATCTTGTCCATTTAATGCTGGTTTATCAAAACCTAATCCTCGTCTATTTTTATCAAAATAAACTGATGTGAATTTTTGAATTGTTTCCTGTTTTAGTACTTTGGTACCTCCATATTCTCCACTATCTAAAAGCATTTGTAGTAGAATAGCTATAGATTCTGCATTACCAAATAATCCTGCATGTCCTGATATACCACCTAATAATGCAGCATTGCCATCATGTACATAACCCCATATTAGTTGTTTTCTGAAGATACTGTCATATTCTGTAGGTGCTATTTCTTTTTTACTATATTTATTTAAAGGTAGATAACATAATCTTTTGATATTTAATGGTTTATAAAAGTTTTGATATACATATTCATCTAATCCCATTTTAGTTATATTTTCTATAGCATATTTTAGAAGGATAAAGCCTATATCAGAATATACTGTACCGATGTTAGGATTAGGAGTTATATTTTTCTTAAGATAAATCAAAATGCTATCTTTGATAGTTTTATTTATAAACAGACTATCTGCTACCTGATAATAGTTTGAATTTGGCAATTTCGAATATAATTCTGGACATTTTGCAGGACTATAAATTTCAAAAAAATTAATAAATGGAGGTAATCCAGCTGAATGGGTCATGATACGATCAATTTTTATTTTTCCTAAATTAGTATTATGTAGTTCTGGAATGTATTTGTTGATAGATGCATGTATGTCTATTTCACCTTCTTCATATAATTTCATTATTGCCAAGCTAGTAGCTAAAGGTTTAGTGAGAGAAGCTAAGTCATATAGTGTATATCTGCTTATATTTTCAGCTTTTGCATCATAGGTCATTTGGCCAAATGTTTTATAATAAATTATCTCTTTATCTTTGATAGCTAAAACTACTGCTCCAGGGAAGGTTTTATCTATAAGAGCTTGTTGCATTATATTATCTATCTCAGGGATATTGCCCAGAGGTGGATTATTAAATTTAATAATATTTGATATAATTTCTGTATGAAGACCTTTGCTTTTATAGAAATTTTCATTTATAGCTATTGGTAGTTTCCCTTGGAAGGAGCTATTACCTACTAATTTTTCAGCTAAGATAGATATAGCTAATGAATCAATATCGTAGGTTATTGTGATCGCCGCTAAATTGTCAGTATTTTTAAATTTAGCTAATATAAAGGGTTGACCTATGATATTTAGAATTACTTTATGTTGTTTAGATATTTTTTCTAACCAATCTATAGTCAAGCTATCTCTACCAAGATTATTATTCATAGATCCTACAAATAGATTTACAAATAAATAATCATAATTATTTAAATTATTGTGTAATAAAGAAGTATCTTTGAGAGAATAATTATCAAAATAGAAGTATCTAGACCAAATATTATCCATATATTTTGGTTTATTATTGACAATATTTAGCATAGCTATTTTGCCATAATCAAATTTGAGTGGTATGGCATCGTCATTTTTTAATAAAGTAATAGCTTTAGAATAAATCATTTTAGATAAACTATCTATCTCAGCATTGTATGAGTTAATGTATTTCTTAGTTAAATAATGTTTGTAATTATTAAGAGGAACTTCGCTTACAATGAAATATTTTGCAATTAATATTTTTTTAACTTTATTTTCTATTTCTAAAGAATCTAGTTTTTTATCTTTAACTGCTTGTTTAATTATAGAAACGACTTTATATGGATTATCTGGTAAAAGTAAAATATCTATGCCAGTATTAAGGGCTTTTATTATCACAGAGTCATAAGGTAGATCAGCTAAAGCTTTCATATTTAATGCATCAGAGAATACTAATCCATTAAAATGTAAAGTATCTTTTAATAAATTTTTAGTTATAATCGGATTTACAGTAGCTGGGAGACTATCGTGAGTATATGCGGGATAGCTCAGATGACCAACCATAAGAAAAGGAACATTTTTATTAATGAAATATGAAAAAGGAAGAAGGTGTTTAGATTTGAAAACATCAATAGGCATATCTAAAAATGGCAAATTATAATGCGAGTCTGTAGTGGTATTACCATGACCAGGAAAATGTTTGATGACTGGTAGCACATTATTTTCATTTAGTCCATTAATAAATAATTCTGCTCTTTTGATAACTTCTAAGGGATTATCAGATATAGCTCTAGTACCTATTACTGGATTAAGGGGTTCGTCGTTTATATCTAGTACTGGTGTATAATTAATGGGTATACCTGCTAATGAAAAATGTCTGCCTATTATTTTCCCATAATAATAAAATAAACTATCATCGCCAGTCGCACTAATAGTCATAAATCTAGGTAATGAATTAAAATCTGTAAATCTCATACCTAATCCCCATTCTCCATCCATCGTAAATATTATAGGTGGCTTACCACATTTATCTGATATTTCCCTTAGATTTACATAGTCTTGTGAATTCATTTTTAACAAAATGATACCACCTGGGCACAAGGTGTCTAGTTGATTTTTGAAACTTTTGAATATTTTTGAGTCTTTAGCATCTATTTTAATTCCTTGAAATATTAGTTGTGCTATTTTTTCATCCCAGCTTAGTTTAGATAAATAATGATTAGCATATAAATTGGCTTCTTTATTGTTCCAATCTATCTGAGATATTAATAATTTATGAGATATTAAAAATATTAGAACTAGATACAAACATTTTTTCATTTTTTACAATTTTGTAGTTTACATGCAAAACATAGATTTGCAAATATAAGAAATTATTAGTATTTAACTGATAAATTTTAATAAATTCTAAAATATTTACATAAAAAAATAATTTGTTTATAAGTTTATTTTACTTGCTATAAATTTTTAATTTTGCAAAAAATTTTAAAAAAATGGCATACATTACAAATGAGAAATTATTTTCTAAAGAATGGTTTAAGGTTTATAGCTATATCCTGATAGGAACATTCATAATGGCAGTAGGATTTGTTATGTTTATTTCACCATACAAATTTGCACCAGGAGGAGTGTACGGAATATCTATTATTTTACACCACTTATTTAATTTTCCTATAGGTCTTACTGGATTAAGTATTGATATACCATTGATACTAATAGGAATGAAAATCTTAGGAGCTAAATTTGGAGCTAAAACTATAATAGGTTCACTTTCTTTGTCTGGATGGATATCGCTATTAGAGTTTACATGGGGTTATGAACCACTATTAAAAGATGATCCGCTAGTATCAGCTATTTTCGGAGGAATAATTCTAGGTATTGGGCTTGGATTAATATTCAAATCTAAAGCTACATCAGGTGGTACTGATATTATAGCAATGATATTAAATAAATATACTCGCATTCCAGTAGGACAATTGTTGATTATTGTAGATTCTATTATTGTTTTAGGAGGTTTTATAGCTTTTGAGGATTGGCGTATTCCATTTTATTCATGGATAATTATTTATCTCACTGGTAGAGTAATAGATATGATAATAGAAGGTATTAGTTACGAAAAAGCATGTTTAATAATTTCTGATAAAACTGAGGAAATAAAAAATAAAATTCTTTTAGACCTAGATAGGAGTGGTAATTTAATTCCAATAAAAGGATTATATTCTGGCAATGACAAACAGATGATAATGACTGTAGTTAATCGTAGAGAAGTAGAGATGCTAAAAAGTTATATTAGACAAATAGATCCTCAAGCTTTTATGACAGTTGTAGATGCTAGTGAAGTAATAGGACAAGGATTTAAAAGTATTGATGAGGCAGTGATTACAAATTAAATTCTATAATTTTTTTTAAAAAAATAAAAACGGTGATTAATTTGAATATTAATCACCGTTTTTATTATGACTCCGGAGGGACTCAAACCCACAACCTTCTGATCCGTAGTCAGATGCTCTATTCAGTTGAGCTACGGAGCCTTTTTGTTTGTGCAAAATTATAAATATTTTATTATATAACCAATAAATTTTATATTTTGATTTAATTTATTTTTACGAAATTTGCAAACTAAAAAAAGAGATATTTAATTGTGAAAAAAAATATTAAAATCACTCCTAAAATTTTTTTTAGAAATTTCAGGCATCCATATTTATTGATTCTGCGTAGAATAGATAATTTAGAAATAATATTTTCTCTGTATTTAACTAGACTTAGATTATTTTTATTCATAGCTTTATTTATATTAATATTAATCGTACTTACGACTTTATTAATTGCTTATACACCTCTCAGGCATTATATACCTGGCTATGGAGACATTGAGGAAAAAGAAATGGCATATAATTTAGCCAAAAAAACAGATAGTTTAGTGGAGATTTTAGAACAAAGAGAAATTTATTACAAAAATTTACATACTCTACTTACTACAGTAGACACCAGCTATAATAAAACTTTAAAAACATTTTATTATAATCCAGAAAATATAAGTTTAAATAAAATAAAATTATCCCATCCTATAAATAATATAAAAATAATTAAAAAATTTAATGAAAATCCATCACCTAAATCTATAAAGATATCTACCAATGCTTCAGAAAATATTAAGGCAATGAATGATGGAGTAGTGATAGATACTAGCTACATCACTAGTATGAATGCTATGCAAGTAATAATGCAACATGATAATATGATTACTATATATAAAAATCTAGCTAAAGTAAATGTAGGTATAGGAGCTAAAGTTAAAAATAACGAAATCATAGGTACAGCAAAACCAGAAAGTTCATTTATAGAAATTTCAGTTTTTATAAATGGAGATGCAGTAAATCCAGAAAATTTTTGGCAATGAGTGAAAAAATTAGAATTGCAATATTAGGTTCTACTGGCTCTATTGGTAGGCAAACTCTGGATATTGTTAGAATGTTTCCAGATGTATTCAGTGTAGAAGCACTCACTGCAAATGAAAATATAGAGCTACTTATTAAACAAGCTTTAGAGTTTAATCCTAATACGGTAGTAATAAAAAATGAAGATTTATACAATAAATTAAAAGATGCACTTAAAGATACAGATATTAAAGTTTTCGCAGGTGCAGAATCTATCAATCATATAGCTGAGAGTGAAAACATTGATGAGCTTGTAATAGCTTTAGTAGGTTTTGCTGGACTACAGCCCACACTGAGAGCTGCTAAAGCAGGAAAAAGAATGGCTTTAGCTAATAAAGAATCTTTAGTAGTAGCTGGCGAGCTTGTATTTAAAGCTATTAAAGATGGTAATGCTACCCTAGTGCCTATAGATAGTGAGCACTCCGCTATTTTTCAATGTCTACAAGGTGAGAATCTAAACACTGTAAATAAGCTTATACTAACTGCCTCTGGTGGTCCTTTTAAAAATCGTAATGCTACAGATTTTGAGTCTATTACTATAAATGAAGCCCTCGCTCATCCACGCTGGCAAATGGGAGATAAAATAACTATTGACTCTGCTACTATGATGAATAAAGGCTTTGAAATGATAGAAGCTCATTGGCTCTTTGGCATTAAACCAGAAAATATACAAGTTTTAATACATCCAGAGTCTATAATACATTCTATGGTAGCTTTTATTGATGGCACTATAAAAGCACAATTAAGTATCCCAGACATGCGAATACCTATTTTATATGCTCTCACTTATCCTTATAGACTACCGACTAATATTGCTACTCCAGACTTCCTAGAGCTACATTCACTTACATTTGATAAACCAGACCTCCAACTTTTCCCTCATTTGCAATTAGCTTATGATATTTTAAAAATAGGGGGAATAATGCCTTGTGCACTTAATGCTGCTAATGAAATAGCTGTGAGAGCTTTTTTAAATAATGAAATTAAGTTTACTCAAATGTACCTAGTCATAGAGAAAACCCTAGAAACTATTACTCCTGCTCCTATATCTGACATAGATCAATTAATAAATATAGATGGGCAAGCTAGACAAATAGCAACACAAATCATTAAACAAATAAAATAAACTTATGATAGTTCTTATTAAAATTATTCAATTACTTTTGTCTCTAAGCATTTTAGTCTTAGTACACGAATTTGGACATTTTTTATTTGCAAAAATTTTTAAAGTAAAAGTAGAAAAGTTCTATATTTTCTTTGATTATAAATTTAGTTTACTGAAATTTAATTATAAAGGAACTGAATATGGTATAGGATGGATACCATTAGGTGGATATACTAAGATAGCTGGTATGGTAGATGAAAGTATGGACACTGAGCAGCTAAAAAAAGAACCACAACCGTGGGAATATAGAAGCAAAAAAGCTTGGCAACGTTTCCTAATCTTATTCGGTGGTGTACTCATGAACGTCATTTTGGCTATTATAATAAATATTTTTGTCCTATGGAATGTAGGTGAACAGTATTTGCCTAATTCATCATTGAAATATGGGCTGGCTGTTGATAGCACATTTCAAGCACTTGGAATGAAAAACGGCGATGTAGTAATCGCTATAGATGAGCATCCAGTCAATTCATTTACAGAAATTATACCTACATTACTTCTAGAGAAGGGAAATACTATTGTAGTGCAACGTGGAGATAGCACTCTATCTATAGCAGTTCCTTCTGATTTTCTTAATAAACTTATAAAACAAGATGAGCCAGTACAATATTTTTTACCTCGTTTCCCTTTTATTATTGATTCTGTAGCTACTAATAGCGCTGCAGCAGAGGCTGGACTCAAAAAAGGTGATCATATCATAGGTATTCAAGATACCATGGTACCATATTTTTCTGATATAAGGGCACTATTGCAGAAATACAAAAATCAAGAAGTTACTCTGTGGGTTTTGAGAAATAGTGATACTCTAGCTCTGAACGTTAATGTGCCTGCCACTGGAATCATCGGTGTAATACCTATATCAGATTTATCTAAATTCTTTGAAATACAGTCTTTTAAATATTCATTTTGGCAATCTATACCTAGAGGATTTACTAGAACATGGGAAGTTTTGACTTCGTATGTGAAACAATTGAAATTGATATTCTCCAAAGATGTGAAAGGTTATGAAGGATTAGGTGGTTTTATAACAATGGGTAAAATATTCCCTGGTCAATGGGATTGGTTAGCATTCTGGAATTTAACAGCATTTTTATCTATTATGTTAGCTGTATTAAATATAATACCGATACCAGGATTAGATGGAGGACATATTTTATTTGTCTTAGTAGAAATGATAACAGGACGTAAACCATCAGAAAAATTTTTGATAGCTGCTCAATATATAGGTTTAATATTACTTCTAGCTTTAGTAGTCTATGCCAATTTGAATGATATTATTCGCTTATTTAGATAGTTGTATTTACTGTTTTATAGGTTAATTAATGCAATATAAATGATGATGTAATATATTACAGAATTAAATATTTTTTTACTGACTATCTACAAATATTTATAACCACAAATATAGCAGATATTTAAAAAGTCAAAAAAAATTTTTTCTTGGAATAATTTTATTTACTAAAAAAGATATTTTAAACAAATCCACATTTTCCATCCCCTTTTATTTATTCTACTTTTTTAGTTTGTACAATAATTCGTAATTTTGTATTATAATATTTTAAACACTATTTTATGAAATCAAATAATTTAAAAAACTTTTTTTTAGTATTTCTACTTCTTCTTTTTACAGTTAATATAGCTATATCTCAAGACAATGTATATAGAATAAAGCTAGTGGTGAAAGACTTAGATAAAGATCAAATGTTTACTCTCATTAGTATGAATGGTAATAATTTAGATCCTATTGATAGTGTTAGAAGTCAAAATGGGGTTGTTAATTTTATTTATTCTAAACCTCTTAGCGTAGGTCAATATACGATAAGCTGGCAAAATGATCAAAAATATGTAGATTTTTTGTTTAATAATGAAAAATACATAGAACTACATACGTCTAATAAAGATCCCATTTCTTATTTAGAAGTCATTGTTTCTCAGGAGAATAAGTATTTTGTGGATTATATAAAAATGAAAAATTCATTACTTTATATTGTAAATTTAGGAGATCAGATATATTCTATGAATCCTAGAGATCCACGATTAGAGATTATTATTAATAAAGTAGATAGTTTAAATAATGAAATAGATAAATTTTCTAGAAAAATTCCCCAGGATTTATTCGCATATAAAGTCGTAAGAGCTAATGTACCGCCGTCTATTGATGAATATAATAGTTCACATCCAGAGTATCCTTATAGAGATATTAAAAGTTTTTATAAAAAACATTGGTTTGATAACATTGATAAGCATGATTCTGCCTTAGTTAACACACCTGTTATTTATGATGCTGTTAAATTTTATTTACAAAATTTAGTAGAGCCTCAGGATACAGTGCAATATAAAAAAGCAGTTGATTTCATTTTAAGTCAATTTTCTTGGAATGATAAGCAGTACAAATATGTATTAAATTTGCTTTTGAATACTTTTTATACTCCAGAATATGAGTCAGTTTTTACATATATATATTTTAATTATATGAATGATACTCAATGTGGTGGTAGTGTAGCTGATGAGAATTATAGAAAAGCTATGATGATTGCTAAACTACGTAAAGGAACAGATGCTCCAGAGCTTACTGGTATCACTTTAGATAATAAAAATTTCGTATTAAGTAGTTTATTAGGTAAACCAATTTTTTTAATATTCTGGGCACCAGACTGCTATCATTGTAAATCTGTTATGCCATTTATAAATAATTTGTACGAAAAATATAAACAAAATATAGAGTTTGTTGGCTTTTCTATAGACAAAGATATGCAAGCTATTAAAAATGCTACTAAAGAGGAAAATATAAAATTTAAGGTTATAACAGATTTACAAGGTTATGATGGTGATAATTGTGTTAGATGGTTCATATGGGGTACACCAACTTTTTTTATTATAGATAAAAATGGTAAAATTTATTCTTCACCTTATTCATTCGAAGGAATAGAGCAAGATTTAGAAAACGTAATAAAGTTATAAGCATTTTTTATCATTTTATCAATTTTTTTGATAAAAATGTCAATAACTAAAAAAATTGTTGAAAAGTCGTTTAACTCTCTAGCAAAATTTTATTGTAATTTTACATTCCCAAATAAAAATGTGTGATAAATCAAGGTTTAAATAATTATTTACATAGATTTATGGATAAATCTATTAAAGATTTTAAAAATATTAAGATATTATGAGTAAAAATGTCAATGAAAATAAGAAAATTACCTATGAAGAAGCTATTGCTCGCTCTATTGAATATTTTCATGGAGATCAATTAGCAGCTACAGTGTGGGTAAATAAATACGCTCTCAAAGACAGTGAAGGCAATATTTATGAATTGACTCCCGATGACATGCATTGGCGTTTAGCAAATGAATTAGCTAGGATAGAAAAAAATTATCCTAATCCATTAACAGCAGATTTAATTTATTTGCTATTCAAAGACTTTAAATATATCATACCTCAGGGTAGTCCTATGGCTGGTATTGGTAATAATTTTCAGATATCTAGCTTATCAAATTGTTTTGTCATCGGCAATCAATGTGATTCCTATGGTGGAATTATGAAAACTGATGAAGAGCAAGTGCAATTAATGAAACGTCGTGGTGGAGTGGGGCATGATCTTTCTCATATTAGGCCAAAGGGGAGCCCTGTTAAAAATACTGCTCTTACTTCTACTGGTGTAGTACCATTCATGGAAAGGTATAGTAATAGTACACGTGAAGTAGCTCAAGATGGTAGACGTGGTGCTCTCATGCTTACTATATCTATCAAGCATCCCGATGCAGAGGATTTCATTAATGCTAAAACAGACTTATCTAAGGTAACAGGTGCTAATATTTCAGTGAAAATAGATGATGAATTTATGCGTTGTGTCATAGAGAATAAACCTTATATTCAGCAGTTTCCTGTAGATTCCCCTACACCTAAAGTTACTAAATCTATTGATGCACGAAAACTCTGGCAAAAAATTATCCATAATGCATGGAAATCTGCAGAACCTGGTGTAATATTCTGGGATACTGTCATTAGAGAATCTGTACCTGATAGTTATGCAGATCTAGGTTTCCAAACTACTTCTACCAATCCCTGTGGTGAGATACCTCTGTGTCCATATGATAGTTGCAGACTAATTGCTATCAATTTATATAGTTATGTTATAAATCCTTTTACTAAAAAAGCTTATTTTGATTTTGAGCTCTTTAAAGAGCACGTTGCTTATGCTCAACGTATAATGGACGATATTTTAGATTTAGAATTAGAAAAGATAGATCAAATAATTGCTAAAATAGATGCAGATCCAGAACCTTTTGATATTAAAAGAACTGAAAGAGAATTATGGGTTAAAATTAAAGAAAAAGCTATTCAAGGTCGTAGAACAGGTATTGGTATTACTGGAGAAGGTGACATGTTAGCTGCTTTAGGTTTGCAATATGGTAGTGATGAAGCTATAGATTTTAGTGAAGAAGTTCATAAAACTTTAGCTATTAATGTGTATAAATCGTCTGTCAGACTGGCTGATGAGAGAGGTGCATTCCCTATATTTAATATTGAAAAAGAAAAAAATAATCCTTTTCTCAATAGATTATTTTCTCTAGATCCAGAGCTAAAAGAGGAAATGGTAAAACATGGCAGAAGAAATATTTCTATGCTCACCATAGCTCCTACTGGCAGTGTAAGTATCTTGACTCAAACTACCTCTGGTATAGAACCAGTCTTTTCTATCTTTTATAAACGTCGTAGAAAAGTGAATCCTAATGATAAAACTGTTAAAATATCTTTTGTAGATGAGCTAGGTGATGCATGGGAAGAGTATAATGTTTTTCATCCTAAGTTTTTGACTTGGTTAGAGACTCAAGGTTATTCTCTTAATGAGATAATAACAAATTTCTCTGATGATAAAATCAATGAGCTAATACAGCAATCTCCATATAATCATGCTACTAGCTCAGATGTAAACTGGATAGCTAAGGTAAAAATGCAGGGGAGAATACAAAAATTTGTAGATCACAGTATATCAGTTACTATTAATCTACCTGAAAATGTAGAAGAAGATCTCATAGATACTCTATATCGTACTGCTTGGGAAAGTGGCTGCAAAGGTGTAACTGTATATAGAGAGGGCAGCAGAAGTGGAGTTTTAGTTTCTAGTAATGGTGATAAAAACGAGTTCGGCGAAACTCATGCTCCTAAACGTCCTAAAAAATTAGAAGCCGATGTGATACGTTTCAGAAATGAAGATGAAGAGTGGATAGCTGTCGTAGGTCTTTATAATAATAGACCTTATGAAATTTTCACTGGTAAAGCTGAACATTTATACATACCTAAAGACATTACTAAAGGTTTTGTAATTAAAGAAAAAGACGCTACCATGGAGCATGCACGTTATGATTTTGTATTCTATGACAAAGATGGTTATGAAGTAATTATTCGTGGATTATCTAGAACTTTTGATCCTGAATTTTGGAATTATGCTAAATTAATTTCTGGTATTCTACGCCATGGTATGCCTCTGCTGAAAGTTATAGATTTAGTAGATAATCTGAAATTTGATAACGAAAGTATTAACACATGGAAAAAAGGCGTCAATAGGGCTCTGAAACGTTATGTGCCTGATGGTACCAAAGTGAGTGAATCTTGCCCACAATGTGGTGCTGAAAATTCTTTACAATACAAAGAAGGTTGTGTAGTATGCTCTAATTGCGGCTACTCTAAGTGTGGTTAATCTATCATTATTATTATGATAGGCAAACTCTTGCTATGTTTTATTATTTTAAATTAATTTTGCTCATTAGAAATGAAATAATTTTTGATTAATTAAAATATGAAACTCATCACTCCATCATTACTATTGCCTCCCATATCATTGTTTATTGATTTATTGAAAGTAGATGAATGGATTATTGAGATTAATGAAACCTTCCCTAAGCAAACTCTCAGAAATAGATATTACATAGCTACCAACCAAGGTATCAGAGCGATGATCATTCCTGTGAAAAAAACTAATGGTAGCCATACCATTACTAAAGATATTTTGCTAGATGATAAAGAAAATTGGTTACAATATCACCACAAAACATTGATTACCAACTATAGAAATAGTGCTTATTTTGATTATTATGAAGATGATATAATTGACATTTTCTCTAATTATAAAAAATTATATGAATTAAATTTAGCTTTTATTAATTGGATTGTAGAGCAGTTAGATATAAAAATTAATATTACTTTTACTAATAATTTTGAAAAAAAATATTCTACAGATTACATTGATAATAGAGCGAAATATTCTAAATATGAAAATATTGACTTACCATATTACAGACAAGTGTTTATAGACAAATTAGGTTTTATTAGCAATTTATCAATATTAGATTTATTATGTAATTTAGGAAAGGAATCTAAAATTTATTTAAAAAATATAATTAAATGAAAGCATACGTTACACAATCATTGATACCTATGTATAGGGATCCAGACTATCACAGTGAGCTAATAAATGAAATATTATTTGGAGAAATAATAGAATTAAATGGTTCATATGGAGACTGGACTAAAGTAAAATGTTTACTTTATGATTATGAAGGATGGATATGTAGCTATGCCTTTGAGATAATCAATGAAGACGAAGATATAACTAAATACAAGATCATTACATCAATAACAGCTCAAATAGAGTGGAAAAATCAAATGCTTTGGGTGAGCAAAGGAGCTAGGATTTACAATTTCATGTCTGCAAATATCATTAATGGGAAATTTAGAGAGCATAATACCAAAATATCATTAGGTAATATTCTAGAAGATGCACAAAGTCTATTATATACTCCATATAGATGGGGTGGCAAAACACCATTAGGAATAGATTGTTCTGGTTTTGTACAACTAGTTTTTTATACAAATAATATTATTTTGCCTAGAGATGCAGCTGAACAAAGTGAATTAGGCGAAGCACGTATTTTTGCTTATGATGCTTACCCAGGAGATCTAGCTTTTTTTGGTACGACAGAGTATGATGAGGAAAATCATAAAGACAAAATTATCATTAATCATGTAGGCATAGTGCTGAATAACTCTACAATAATTCATTCTTTTAAAAATGTTCATATAGATATGTTTGACCACTATGGCATCTATAGCGAAACCTTGAAAAAATATACTCACCAATTAATGTTTACTAAAAAAATAATTGAATAATAGAATTTGTTGTAGGGCAAAAGCTAAGCTGTTATTTCACATAAATAAACCTTTATCTTGTCATCATAGACAAATAACAAGATTTGTAAATATGCAAGCAATTTTATCAATTGTCCACATGATTGCGTAGTTTTATCAAATCATTTCCCCAGCGGTGACTTTTTTTATTTAAAGATATTCATTAATTTTACTTTATGAAAACAATTTTTCAATATTTCTATCACTCCGACCACATCGGCTCTTCCTCATTTGTAATAAAAATTACAAAAAATTATATTTTATAAGCCCATATTTATAGGATTAAATTTATTAATAAGACAATTTGTCTTTTATTTATATGAAATTATGTCAATAATTAGGTTTTATATTAAATGGTATATAATTTGAAAAAGTAGAAACAAAAAATAAAACTATGGGAAAAATAATAGGTATAGATTTAGGGACCAC
>LUZL01000138.1 GCA_001603615.1 Bacteroidales bacterium Bact_20
AATCTAGGCTCGCCCATCAATTCTTCGTTTAATGATTTTTATTTTTATAGAAATAGTTATGATTTTGATGGATACATAACTTCAAATCGTAAGGGGGCATATTCTATTCAAGGACAATATTGCTGTTATGATATTTTTGCTTTCTATTTAGAAGAAAAAAAATTAGTTACTTCAGAGCATAAAATTTATGATTCTATTAGCAAATATGACACTATAAACCCATTGAGAG
This sequence comes from Bacteroidales bacterium Bact_20, assembly GCA_001603615.1. GTDB lineage: Bacteria > Bacteroidota > Bacteroidia > Bacteroidales > DTU049 > DTU049. Next base: position 230 of record LUZL01000138.1, read on the forward strand.
ACGAGATAATGTCTTTATTGCCTATAACAGTTTATTTTCACAATGATATCCCTAACCCTCGCAGCTGGGATACTGTAACTCAGTATAGTTATGATGAGTTATATTTTGAATATTTGAATTTATTAGATCAATACAAAAAAGAATATAGTAAAGGCTTGAAAGGTGGAGACAAATTAAAGGCAGAGCAAGATATAGAAATGTTTTTTCATACAGAAATAATAGGTGGTTTCGATAAACTACAGCGTTTTGCTAATTTACTTTTAGAAGATCTGAAAAATGGTAGTAATGTAACTATAAAAATAAATGGATATTGTAGTCCTTTGCATTCTTCAGAATATAATATTAATCTATCTAAACGCAGGATTTCTAGTCTTAAAAATTATTTATTAAAAATTACTAATGGTCAGTTAGCTACATTCCTAGAAGGTACACATCCATCTGGTGGCAAATTAAGGATAATAGAAGAACCCATGGGCAAAGAGCTTGCTTCGCCCTATGTTTCTGACAATCCACAAGATGTCCAGAAATCTATATATAGTATAGCGGCTGCTCACGAGCGTAGAGCTCAGATAGCATCTTATATATCAGATTTCAAAGGTACTAAAGTTGAATATAAATCGGGTATTTATCATTCAGATTCTTCATTTGTGAGTATTAAATTTAGTGAATTATTAAAAATTAATAATCTTAAAATTCCTATTTACAATTTAGGTAATGCACCTTTTGAAATTGAAAATGTAATCATATCATCTCAATGTTTAGAGCCTATGGTTATGAATCCCATTGTAAATCCTAATGAAAAAATATATTTGTATCTAATAATGAAAGAATCATGTGAAATAAAACCTGGTTTGCTAACTATGAAAGTGAAAACAAATATAATAGGTGATGAGATGCATATAATAAGTATTTTGATACTTTCGGATAAATAAAAAAATTTTTTTAACATAATCAAAAAGTATATTTATGTGCTATTATAAGTTTTGGCTTTAGCATGTTTTGTGTATATTACTATAGGAAAATATAAAATTTGTTTTTTTAAATTATCAAAGTTTTTCATATTAATAATTGTTTAAAACATACTAATTATTAAAATTATTTTAAAAATTCCTTGTAATTTTGCAAAATGAATGATTTAAAAAGAAATTTTTGTATTATAGCGCATATAGATCATGGCAAATCTACGTTAGCTGATAGATTACTAGAATCTACGCGTACAATAGATCAACGAAAGATGATGAATCAAGTGCTAGACAATATGGATCTAGAGAGAGAACGTGGTATAACTATTAAAAGCCATGCTATTAGAATGCAATATGAATATAAAGGAAGACAATATAGTTTAAACTTAATTGATACTCCTGGACATGTGGATTTTTCGTATGAAGTATCTAGAGCTATAGCATCATGCGAAGGTGCATTATTAGTGGTAGATGCCACTCAAGGAATACAAGCTCAAACTATCAGTAATTTGTATCAAGCAATAGACCATGACCTTACTATTATACCTGTGATTAATAAGATAGATATGGCAAATGCTGATGTAGAAGGTACACAAGATCAAATAATAGATCTGCTAGGTTGTGAAAGAGATGAGATAATAGCTGTGAGTGCTAAACAAGGAATAGGAATAGATGATGTATTACATGCCATTATAGAGCGTATACCAGCTCCTACAGGTGACCCCGATTTACCTTTGGAAGCTTTGATTTTTGATAGTATTTTTAATACTTATAGAGGTGTGATAGCTTATTTTAGAATTTTTAATGGTACTTTGAGAGCAGGCGACCAAATAATGTTTTATTCTAATAAATCTAACTACATAGCAGAAGAAATTGGTTATTTAGGATTTACTTATGAACCTTGCGATGAACTTAAAGCGGGTGATGTTGGTTATTTGATATCTGGCATTAAAACTGCAAAAGAGGTAAGCGTAGGTGATACTATTACTCATAAAGACAATCCTTGTAGCAAAGCTATTGAGGGCTTTAAACCAGTAAAACCTATGGTATATGCTGGTGTATACCCAGTATCTCCAGATGAATATGACAACCTTAGAGAATCATTAGAAAGACTTCAGCTTAATGATCCAGCTTTAGAGTTTACTTTAGAAACATCTAATGCTTTAGGATATGGATTTAGATGTGGATTTCTTGGTCTCTTACATATGGAAATAGTACAGGAGAGATTAGAAAGAGAATTTAATATTGATGTTATTATCACTGTTCCTAATGTTTCTTACAAAGTATATACAACTAAAGGTGAAATAATTGAAGTACATAATCCCTCTGGATTACCAGATCCATCAAAAATTGATAGAATAGAAGAACCATTTATTAAAGCTCAAATAATTACCAAAAGTGAATTTATAGGCAGCATCATTAAACTCTGTATAGATAGACGTGGTATTTTTATTGGACAAGTATATTTGACTACAGATCGTGCTGAATTAACATTTGAAATGCCTTTAGTAGAAATATTATTTGATTTCTATGATAAATTAAAAAGTATTTCCAAAGGTTATGCTTCCTTAGATTATTTTCAAATAGGTTATAGAGCTACTGATTTAGTAAAATTAGATATTTTATTAAATGGTGAAAAAGTAGATGCTTTATCTACTTTGATACATAAAGATAACGCATATAGTTTTGGTAAAAGGATATGTGAAAAATTAAAAGTATTAATCCCTAGACATCAATTTGATATTGCTATTCAAGCATCTATAGGGGCTAAAATTATTGCTAGAGAAACTATAAAAGCATATAGAAAAGATGTTACAGCTAAATGCTATGGTGGAGATATTACTAGAAAAAGAAAATTATTAGAAAAACAAAAAGAAGGCAAGAAAAGAATGAGGCAAGTGGGCAAAATAGAAGTACCACAAAGTGCATTTTTATCAGTACTGAAACTAGATTAACTTTTGCTATTCAATATATATATAAAAAAAAGCTGAGTTCATTAAATACTCAGCTTTTTTTTATAAAAATATTTTTTTAATTAAGATATTTTTTCCTAGGGAAATAATGTGTATGAAGTAGCTCATGTGCTTTGTGGCTATTGGGTTGTCCCAGATATTCTTCATATAGTTGCATTACTTCTGGGTTATCATGAGATTTACGTAATGGGAGGTTTTCATCTTCTGAGTAAATACCTTGAGCTCTCATTTGCCTTATTTCCCATGATACTGGATAAGGTTGTCCGCCACCACCCAAGCATCCACCAGGGCAAGTCATTATTTCTATGAAATGATAATGAAGTTTACCCTCTTTAATTGCTCTTACTAGTTTATTAGCATTTGCTAATTCATGAGCTACAGCGACTTTCAGTTCTACACCCTCTAGGAATGACCATTCTGGTTTAGTGCCTTCAATTTTTATTGTTGCTTCTTTGATACCATCAAATCCACGTACTGGCGTTATTTCTAAGTTTTTAAATGGAACTTCGCGGCCAGTTACTATTTCGTAAGCTGTACGTAGAGCTGCTTCCATTACACCACCAGTAGCACCGAAAATAACTCCAGCTCCTGAAGATTCGCCCATTAATGGATCATAATCAGATTCTGGTAAGCTCATAAAATCTATTCCAGCTTGTTTTATCATTGTAGCTAATTCTCTAGTTGTGAGCACATAGTCTACATCTTGATATCCACTACTACGCATCTCTGGACGTTGTGCTTCATATTTCTTAGCTGTACAAGGCATCACTGATACTACTATCATATCTTTAGAATTGATACCTTTTTTCTGTGCATAATATGTTTTAGCTACAGCTCCAAACATTTGTTGTGGTGATTTACACGTAGATAGATGTCCGAGCATTTCTGGGTATAAATGTTCCATGAATTTTATCCATCCTGGGGAGCAGCTAGTAAACATAGGAATTTTAACTTCTGGGTCTTTATCTACTAAAGCTCTTTTTAGTCTAGTAAGCAATTCTGTTCCTTCTTCTAAAATTGTCAAGTCTGCAGTGAAATCAGTATCTAGTACAGAATCAAATCCTAAACGTTTCAATGCAGTTACCATTTTACCAGTAACTCTCGTACCATATGCGAAACCTAATTCTTCACCTATAGCTACACGTACTGCTGGTGCAGTTTGTACTACTACATGTTTAGTAGGATCATTTATAGCATCCCACACTTCTTCTACGTAATTACGTTCTGTAAGTGCACCTGTAGGACAGTGTAATACACATTGACCACAATTAGTACATACTACTTCATTTAATGGGTAATCAAAAAAAGTACCTATGTGTTGTTCAGCACCTTTACCAATAACTGCAAGGGCACTTACATATTGCAACTCTTCGCATGTACGTACACAACGTTGGCAATGGATACATTTAGAAATATCCTTTTTAATAGCTGGAGAGCTAATATCTGCAATCAAATTTTCAGGATCTAAAATATCTAAGAGTACTCTATCAAAGATATGATATTCAGCAGCTAAGTCTTGTAATTCACATTTACTGTTACGTGAGCAGCTAGTACAATCTGCGTTATGTTCAGAAAGTAATAATTCTATTACGTGTTTTCTAGATTGTCTTACTGTTTGGCTATTTGTATATATTTCCATACCTTCTGCTACTGGTGTAGCGCATGCTGCTTGTAAATATCTAGCACCTTTCACTTCTACCACACATACTCTACAGTTACCTGCTACACTTAAATCTGGGTGGTCGCACAGAGTAGGTATTTTTATATTTAATTTTTTTGCAGCATCTAATATAGTGGTACCTTCTTCCACTGTTATTGGTATATCATTTATTTTTAGGTTTATTAATGCTTTTGCCATAATTATTAACTTTTTTTAAAATTTAAAATATTATTTCTTCTTTGAAATTTTCAACAATAGAAACGAAAGGATTAGCTACGGATTGACCAAGTCCGCATTTAGAAGCTACTTTCATGGTTTGTGAGAGTTTAATTAATTCATTTAAGTAGCTAGCAGGTTTTTCTCTTCTTTTAATAGCTTCAATACCTTTTAATAATTGTTGTAGTCCAGCTCTACATGGTGTACATTGAGCGCAACTTTCTTCTACAAAAAAATCTAAATAGTTATGAAGAATATTATACATAGATCTGGAACTATTAAATAGCATAACAGAACCACCTGTAGGTATGCCTTCAAAACCTATTATTGTATTTTCGAAATTTTTTCTAGGTACACAAAAACCTGAAGCCCCACCTATTTGAACTGCTTTAGTATCACCATCACCAAATTCTCTAACAAAATCAGACACTTTCATACCTAGCTCTAGTTCATAAATACCAGGAATAGGAGTATCACCTGATATGGAGAATACTTTTGAACCTCTAGAGTCTTTAGTACCTAATTTTTTAAATTCTTCAACACCTAGATGTTGTATCATTGTTACAAAAACCAATGTTTCTACATTATTTATAGATGTTGGTTTATTATTATAACCTGCTTTAGTAGGATAGGGTGGTTTATTTCTCGGTTCTCCGCGTTTACCTTCCATACTTTCAAAAAGTGCACTTTCTTCTCCGCAGATATATGCACCACTTCCTGAACGAAGATATAAAGTAACATCTAATCCTCTATTTTTAATTTCATTATTAAACCATTCCATTTTTGGAATTATATCTTTTTTCAAGAAATTATATTCTCCTCTTAGGTACATATAAGCTTCTTTAGCACCGATACAGTAAGCAGCTAATGCCATACCAATAAAAATCTTTTCTGGTACTTCTTCTATAATTTGTCTATCTTTAAAAGTACCTGGTTCACCTTCGTCAGCATTACAGATAACATATTTAACGTCGCTATCTTCATTTTTAGTGAATTTCCATTTTAGTCCAGTAGGGAAACCTGCACCTCCACGACCTTTTAATCCACTATCTATAATTTCATTTATTATATCATCGGGTGATTTCTGCAAAGCTTTATCTAATATTTGTAATGGATTATCTACTTTGCTAAAAATAATATCTACTTTTTTTAAATTACTTGTATCCATACTCTCTTAATTTTTTGATTTTTCTTTGTATTGTTGAACTATTTCTATAGCTGCTTCTGGAGTGAGGCTATGATAGACATCATCATTGATGAGCATCACTGGACCTTTATGGCACCAGCCCATACAGTTAGCTGTCAGAAGAGTAAATTGTTTATCTACGGTAGTATCACCTACTTTGATATTCAAAACTTTTTCTAAAGCATTTATGATCTCATCTTTGCCAGACATGTAGCAGCTAATAGTCTTACATACTCTGATTACATTTTTGCCTCTAGGTACTGTATCTAGAAATGTATAAAATGTAGCTGTACCATAGACATCTGCAGCAGATAGATCTAACTCTTCGGCTACCAAAGCGATATCAGATGGCTCCAAAAATTGCTTTTCAGCAACAATGTCTTGCAGGATAGGCATCAATGCATTACGCGTCCTACCATGCTTCTCAACTAAAATTTTAATTAATTCATTTTGTTCTTGCATAATTTTTTTATTTTTATTTGTTAAAAAATTAACAATGCAAAGATAATAATAATTTTTTATATATAAATCATTAACAATAATATTTATTTAAAAATATTTTTAATATTAATTTTTATTTTCAAAAGTTTATATTTTAAATATTTTTTCAAGCAAGGCTATATCTAAAATATCTGTCAATTTTATATTAAAAAAAATGGAGCTATATACTAATTAATTATTTTTTTTTCTAAAAATAATAGTAATCTATAATTTATGATAAAATATTTTCACTATTAAATATATTTTTTTAATATATATTTGTATAAAATATTCATATTTATGAAAATAAAAAATTTTATTCTTCTATTTGTTTTTACAATAATATTTAAGCTAGCTGATGCCCAAGATATTAATGTAAATTTATTAAAATGGGCTGGACCAGAAGGGTCTAGAGTAGGTACTTACAAAGAATGGCAATCATCACATCCTATTTCTGAACTATCCATTAGATCTATTTATAATAGTTACAGTAAAAGAGATTTTAATAAAGCAATCACTATAATGACAGAATATAATATAGCTATTTATTTACAAACATCAATCAATCAACTAATAGAAAAATTAGAAAATGAAGGATATTATGTGCTCAGCTATGAGATATCTGGTGGTACTCCTGAAGCACTAAAAACATTATTGCAAGAACTTTATTTAAACTATAATATAGAAGGAGCATTATTAATAGGAAATTTACCTATAGCGTGGTATCAAATAGAAGATGATTATTATGTGTATGGCTATGCAGAATGGCCAATAGATTATTATTTTATGGATTTAGATGGATTATGGTCAGACAATCTAATGTATGTATCTAATTCACTGATCTATGGTATGGATGGTATTTATGATACACATAGTGGAAATATAGAGCCAGAGATATATATAGCAAGGCTTATGCCGACAGGGATAGGTGATGATATAGCTCTTTTAAAAAATTATTTTAAAAAAGATTTAAATTATAGAAATCAGAATAATAATATAGAGCACAGAGCATTAGTATTTGTAGATGATGATTGGGAATTTTGGGCATATGAGTATGCTTATGAAGTGGCTATATTATATCCAGAGACTTATTTAACTTATGAAATTAATGAGACCAGAGCGACAAATTATAGACAAGATTTAGATTCGTCGTGGGTATGGGTTTCTGTTTTTGCTCATTCATGGCCTGGTGGACATTCATTTTATTATGATAATCGTAATCATACAGATTTTTATTATGCTCCTGAATACACTAGCCAGAATCCCAATGTAAATTTTTATAATTTTTTTGCTTGTTCATTTGCTAGATATACTGAGAGTGGATATGGTGCTGGGAGAGCAATTTTTAATCAAGATCATAGCGTAGGAGCTATAGGTTCTACTAAAACTGGCAGCATGCTGAATGCCGTGTACTTTTATTCTTCTCTTGCTCAAGGGAAAACATTAGGACAAGCATACAAAGATTGGTTTTCCCAAATAACATCCGATGGGATTTCTTTTGATGAACTTTGTTGGTTTTATGGGATGACTCTATTAGGTGATCCTACATTAAAACCTTTAGGACAGAACGTTAATTTAACCGATTATAATGCAAATAAATTGTTGGTTTCTGTTTATCCTAATCCTAGTAATGGTATTACAAATCTAAAAATCAATAACCCAAATGCTAAAGATGTAACAATTGAAATCACTGATATTATGGGAAAAACTCTCTATAAATATTATAGAAACTGTGAAAATTCTATACCTTGTGAAGAAATAATAAACTTAACTGATCAACCTGCTGGTATATATATATTAAAATTGACAAATGGTGATAAATATTCTATCTTTCAATTGTTAAAACAATAAACTTTTAATATTTATGAGTATTAAATATTTTTTGATAAATTGGATTATTATACTTTTTATATTATTTCCAATTTATTCACAAACACCACAAATTAAATGGTGGTTTGATACTAAAGATGCTTCTTTTGGGCAATCTGCAGCTGGAGATATAGACAATGATGGTAAGCTAGAAATCGTATTTGGATGTTACAGAAATGATAGTTGTGTATATGCTTTGAATGCTGAAGACGGCTCACTTCTATGGAAATATAACACTCATCCCTTTGGTGCTGAGGGTTGCAATGATGTAGCACCGATAATTTATGACATAGATAATGATGATACTCTGGAGGTAATAGTCCCTAGCTCATGTAACCCAAAAACATTTTGTTTTAATGGTAAAACTAGTGCAGTAAAATGGCAAGTATCAACCAGAGGAAGCGATTCTCCTCCTAGCATTGCCGATGTAGATAATGATAGAAAACCAGAAATACTTCATGGCGAATTCGGTGGATACGTGATATGTATAAATGGTGAAAATGGTACGCAATCTTGGGAAATACCTATTGACCTTGATGCATGGATACAAACTGCCCCTACTATTGTAGATCTAAATAATGATGAACAACTTGACTTTGTGGTAGGAACATGGAATAGTACAATACCAGCAAATAATAAAGTGTATGCTTATCATGGTAACAATCAAAATATTTTATGGTCATATACTATTGGTGATGTCATGTATCATGGTACAGCAGTAGCAGATTTAGATTATGACGGTAAACCAGAACTTGTCATCGGTTCATATAATGATACTTTATATTGTATCAATGGTGATAATGGAACAACTGCATGGAAATATAAATTCCCTAATGGATATTATATTGGTGCACCAGCTACTATAGCAGATATAGATAATGATAATGAATGTGAGGTTATATTTGTAGATTGGCATTATGTAATAGCTTTATCAAATGCTGGTGTGTATAAATGGCATTATAATATTCCTAATTATGAACAAGCTTTTAGAGGTGTAGTAGCTTCTGATGTAAATAATGATGATTATCTAGATATCATATTTGGTACCTCAGGGGGTGAAGTAATAGCATTAAATGGTAATGATGGTACTCTTATATGGAAAATTAATTTAGCCTTACATTATGGTAATTCTAATTTTGGATTTGATCATGCTCCTTAGTAGCTGACTTTGATAATGATGGCATACTAGATATATTTATTGTGGGAGGATATGCGACATATCCAGATTTTCAAAACAACTTCGGACGAGCGTATATGATTTCTGTAGGAGTAGGGAGGGGTCCTGATTGGTTGATGTTTCAGCATGATGTACTACGACGATCTTCTCTTTGTGATATTTCTAATCCTGTAGCAGATTATAAATTTGAAAATGAACAATTTTTTATTTATCCTAATCCTACCGATGGTATTATAAATCTAAGAATCAATAACCCAAATGCTAAAGATGTAACAATAGAAATCACTGATATTATGGGAAAAACAATTAATAAATTTACAAAAGATTGTCATAATGCTTTGTGCGAAGAAACAATAGATTTGATCAATTTGGATAATGGTATTTATTTTTTAAAAATTACTAATGGTGAAAATCATATTATGAAAAAATTATTAATTCAGAAATAATATTTAGACTTAAAAATCAAAAAAAATATGAAAAAATCAATTTTAATATTTATTTTATTAATTGCATTTTGCAATGCAATTAATGCTACATTAACAACGCCAGGTATAGTGTCTCCATCGAATGGAGCAACTGGGCAGGCTCCAAATGTTCAATTAAACTGGAGTTCAGTTTCAGGTGCTACCTTTTATGAAATTATGTATGATGTTAATTCATCTTTTACTAATCCTATAATAGGACAAACTTCTAATTTAACATATAATACAAATGTTTTACAAAATGGAACAACTTACTATTGGAAAGTTAGAGCTGGTAATGGTGCTGGTTATTCGCCATGGTCAGTAGTATGGACTTTCACAACTGAAGTTTTAGATCTTGATGCACCTGAATTAATCAGCCCACCTTATGATGCAATAAATATTCCATTAGAAGGCATCATGCTTCAATGGGGTTCAGTTCCTGGAGCAACAATTTATAGTTATATGTGTGATGACGATATTTTTTTTAATAGTGCGATTTGTGGCTCTACATCTGAGCTTTATGCATTTACAGGAAATCTAGCAGCAGATACTAGATATTATTGGAAAGTAATTGCTAGCAATGGATCTATAGATTCACCATGGTCAGCTGTGTGGACATTTACTACTGAGTCTGGAGATAATATTATCAATTTATCCAATTATAATATTTCTATTTACCCAAATCCAGCAAATACCTCATTAGAAATAGAATTTCATAATGATTTAATAAAATTAATAAATATTTCATTAATTGATATGGATGGTAAGATAGTCTGGATAGAGAATAATGTTTCGCAAAATCTCTTACAAATAGATGTAAGCTCGATGAGTACAGGTAAATATACTTTAAAAATTTATAATTCAGATGAGATACTAACTTATCCAATTGTAATCATTCATTAGGAATGATATAATATTAATACCATACTCTAGCACTTAACTATAATTCTAAAAATTATAAATAAAACAATTAATCATACAAAAATAAATTTTTTAATGTATATTTGTATAAAATAAATAACAAATGTATTTAATAGATCAGCATACTAAAGCTATAATGGAGGAATGCAAAGAACGTGCTAGAGATGCTGGATTAAACTTCGAAAATGAAACATTAGAATATATAGTTACTAATAGAGATTTATTAGATTTATCTCCTAAATATATGATCCCTACGCTATATGATTACTGGGTAAATGATATAGAGGTTTTGCAACAATATGCTAAATATAAACTGTATCCTTCTAATCCCTTCGAAACTGTCATAAATAGTAGACCTGCCATATCTTTTTATAATGATAATAATCCTGATTGGCTAAATATAATGATATTTTATCATGTTTTAGCACATATAGATTTTTTTCAAAATAATATTTATTTTTCGCATACTTGGGATGATGACTTCGTAGGAATAGCCTTAGCAGATAAACGATTGATTAACATGTATCGTAGTAAATATGGTAGATGGGTGGACTATGTAATAGAGTTTGCACGCAGTATAGATAATATTGTAGGCTTTTATTTTATAATATTTAATCAATATATAGAAGAAACTCATAAAGACCCACCGCCAAAATTGGATTTTTTCTTTAATCATTTTCTACCTGATATCATCAAAGCTAATGAATTAGATAGATATAAGTATTTAGAACATTTTAATGAGTTATTAGAAAAACATAATAATAGAGCTGAGCAAATATTTTTTTCTGAGTTATCATCTAAATATCCTGAGCTAGAAGCTATTTATAATAATTATATTAAAACTAAACCTAAAGTAACTAAATATTCAGATCTTTTAACTTTTTTAAATGAAAAAAGTCCTTTTTTAAACAAAGTGGAGAATCAATGGATGAAAGATATCATTGTAATTATACGCAATACTGCTTTGTATTTTGCTCCACAGCTCAGAACAAAAATAATGAACGAAGGGTGGGCTAGCTATTGGCATGATAAACTTTTCAGAAATGATGAAAGAATATGTGGACATGAGATTGATTATGCAAAAATAAATGCTGCTGTAACTTCCATTTCTAGAATAGGGTTGAATCCTTATGCTATTGGTATGAGACTATATCAATACATAGAAGAATTTGCTGACAAAGGAAAATTATATAGACAATTTCAAGAGTTAGAAAATATTTATGAACGCGAATCATTTGATGCCAAAACGGGCGAAGGATTAAAGACTATTTTTGATATAAGAAAATATTTTACAGATTATAATTTTATAAAAATTTTTGTAGATCAAGATTTCGTAGATAGACATCAACTATTTGTAGTAGGCAAGCAATATAATCCTAATGAGCAGTTAATAGATTATTATATTAAAAGTAGAAAAGCAGAGGATTATAAACAAATGCTAACAGATAGTTTATATCATCCACCAGTGATAACTCCAGATTTAGATAAAACAAATGAAAATCAATTGTACCTTATTCATAAGTTTGAAGGTAAACCACTTGTACAAGAATTTATTCCAGAGGTGCTCATAGGGTTAGAATATTTATGGGGAGGAGATGCTATATTAGAAACTACTCAAGTAATAATAAGGCAATCAGAAGATGGTGTTTACTCTGAAGAGCAAAAAAAAGTTAGATATCTTTGCAGACAACGTAATGTAACAATAGAAGAAATTTAAATTAAAAGAAAATAATTTTTAGTTAATAAAAATAACAAGAGGGAGCGAATCTCTATTCGCTCCCTCTTGTTGTATAATAAAATATGAAGGAATTTATTGTTTAATAAAAGTTTTTTGTAGTAAATTCTTATCATTAATAATTCTGATAATGTAGGTGCCTGCTGGCATATTAGATGTATTAATAATCATGTCATCATTCACATTGAATAATTCATTATTATAAAGTATTCTGCCCATAATATCTAATATTTGGATAGATACTTTATCTATATTTTTACCAAAATGAATGTTTAGAAAATCACTTACTGGATTAGGATATAGAGAGATATTGCTAGCAGAGAGAGTATTTTCGTCAATTCCTACAAAACCAGAATTGTTTAATAAAGGACTAGTACTTTGTAGTCTAAAATCTGGATTAGAATAGTTATAAGGATCTCTAATTAATAGAGGAGCATATGAACTAAGAGTATCATTATTAAAAGAAGCAGTAAAAAACCAAGGACGTATTTCAAATGTTGATCCACTAGCAGTGGTGAAATAGTTACCAGCCATAGCAGCCATAGTCACGTATTTGATATTTAATATGCCATTAGTAGCATTAGATTCACAAGCAGAGCCATCTATCATCAAACCATCTTGCCAACCTATAAAAATAGAGTTGTATATGTCAATGCCAGTATTTCTGCGAAGATGCATAGCACGTTTGTAATTGCTATTAATGGAAGTAGTAGTTTCTTTTTTAGGTCCAAAAATAGACACATTAGAGAAAACAGCAGAGGTTTGTGGTGTATTGGTAGAGCCACTAGCGTCATTATCACTTTCGAAAGCGTTAGAGCCACTTTGGTCAGCTATAGTTGGTTCACGTAATGCTACTGCATACTGTACCATACCAGAGAAACCATAATCTGTATCAAAGTCATCATCCCAAGTGCCGAGTGTAATTAAATGTTTGGCATTCACACAACCACCAAACCATTCAAAAGCATCATCACCACTATAAGATACCTGTACATAGTCTATAGTAGTATTTTTACCTACACCTCCCATAGTTAATCCATTAATTTCCTTATCAGGTTGGAATGGGACACCAGGGAATTCTATCCTTACATATTTTAAAATACCACTATTATCGTTGTCATTTGTTCCGCCATAGTAGCTGCGTGGTCCACCTTCTATCTGAGCTTCTCCACCAGGAACATTTATTTTAGCATTTCCACAAAGTACTACACCACCCCAGTCACCATAATTTCTAGATCCTGCATTTTGATTAGAGGTGAATACTATAGGTTCATTAGCAGTACCTTCTGCTATTAATTTAGCACCACGTTCTATTATTAGAGTACCTTTACTATTTTTGTCACCACGAATGATAGTGCCAGGTTGTATAGTCAGAGTGACTCCATTGACTACATATACAAATCCTTGTAATAAATAAACTTTGTCACTAGTCCATGTAGTATTTGCTGTTATTTCTCCACTGATAGTTTGTGTAGCAGCTGGATAATTTGTGTTTTGTGCATCCCAATTTGCCCAGCCAGCAGTCCAGTCATTTTGATCGTCAAAAGCACCCCTGTAGCTCACTTGATCAAAAAATGGATCATTGATACTTGGTTGTGAATAACCAATTAATGGCATTAACATTGCCAATAAAATTAAGATAATACTTGTTTTTTTCATAATTTTTTTTTGTTGTTTCTGTAATGCAAAATTGCATATAGCATATTAATCTATGATTAAGCAATTTATAAAAATTAGTTAATAAATATTATCTATGTTTTAATAAAAATTAAAATAATTAAATAACTCAAAATAAAATCTTATAAAACGTTGAGAGTGCAACCAGCAAGGTTACACTCTCAAACTTTTAAAATATAATAAAAAAATTTATTGTTATATGAACAAGTACTCTAAAGTCTGGGTTATATTTTAACAGTAATTTTGAAACTATATATTCTAGGAATAACGCTTTTTTCAGTAGTTAATTTAACATCATTACCAGCATTTGATTTTTCAATTTGCATAAATTCTTTATTCCCACCTAAGATATTATTAATTTGGAAATCTATAGTAAATTTATGAGCAAAAGTTTTAGAAATATTAAATTTCAGATTATGATAAGGTAATTCATATACATCTGGATTATTGGTATATGGATCTCCTACGAAAGCTATGCGTTTGCCAAAGACATTATATAGTATCGCAGCCTGTAAGTCAATAGAGTCAAATTGGAAGAACAATCCTCCATTTACCACATAAGGAGATTGTCCTTGTAGCATTCTATCATTCTCTATGCTTTCATTTTTAAACATTACATTACTTTTTATCAAAGACACATTAGCTATAGCAAACATCCATGGTAATATTTTCTTATGAATTTCACTTTCCACACCTATGGCAGTAGCGTTAGGTACATTTTGATAAGAATATTGTAAACCTGTTCCAGCAGGTATGATTTTGTATTCGATAGCATTCTGAAAAGTTTTATAAAAAATATCAAAAGAAAAAAGTTCATCCAAGGAAAAATAATATTCATAACGCAGGTTAAAATGATTAATTGTAGCATTTTGTAAATCTGGATTACCTATTATCACAGCTTTAGCTTCATAATCGTAGAAAGCATATGGAGCTATTTCTCTGAACTGTGGCTTATCATAGGTTTTACCAAAGTTAAATTTAATTTTCATTTTTTCGTTAATATCATAACCTATTGCTAATGAAGGGCTAAAGAAAAGCATTGGGTTTTCATAATTTACTTTATCCTCATCCATTGGAGGATTGGTAGCATCAGTAGTATATGAATTAAGTCTCATAGAGTTATATTCAGTTCTGAGACCTATATACCAAGAAAATCTATGAAATTTTTGTTGCCAAGCAGTATATATAGAATAATTAGTTTCATCAGCTGTATATGAATCACTAGGATTAGTAATTTCGTCTAAGATTATACCATTAGAATTATTAATGTAATTATCAGTAAATATCTGCTCTGTAGGTAAATAAGCCATATCCCAATCAAACTGCATCACATTTGCTATTCTATAACCAAAATTTCTAGCTTCAAAAGAACGTTCAAGTTTACTAGCGAAAATACCCAAATGAATATTCCCGTCATAATCTTTAATTTTAATTTTTTCTATTAGTTTAGCTCCAGCACTATATTCATTTTCAGTTAAATTTTGAAACAAACGACCAGACATAGCAGGATTAGCTGTAAACATAAAATTCATAGCGTATTGACCATATCTATCATTGTCCTCTTGATCATTTCTAATCCAAGTCAGTCTTTTATTATCTGGCTGACTCATACTAGTAGTAGTGATACTACCAAACCAATGTAAATCAGTATTTTTACCTAATTTATGTTTTCCTGATAATTCACTTAGAAAGATATTTCTTTTTTTGTATAACATCTCATTACCACGAATGTTTATACCCCCATAATAATCTCTACCTTCTCTCCAAGTAATTTTATCTAAAGTGATATCTGTGAATAACAAAATTAAATTTAAGCTGCTATTATTAAAAATCGTATTAATAGTAGCTAGAGCACTGTTTAAATATCTAGATTCATAAGTGGTGTCTAAGAAATAAAAATTAGTATCAGGTCTATCTAAAAAACTGTTGTAATTATTATAACCAGCTCTTTCAAAAGTTGTTGTGTTGAAAGTAGAATTACTATAAAGCATTATATTACTATATAAATCAATTTTTTTAATTTTTTTATGAAAAGAATAAGCTAAAGATAGATTAGTATTAGTCGGTGCTGTAGCATTGCTAGGAGTCCATATTCTATTTAAAGTTTTGTCTATTTGTAACCTATTCTCATTTGAGCTATTAACTATATTAGAAGGGAAATTGCTTGGTAAGGAGAAAACATTTTTTATAGGTAAAAGCAGATTGCTATTTTCACCGTAATATTGAAAATCTTTAAATGTTGTCAGTGGATTAATAGATTGACCAAGAGCAAAGGAAAAAGAATTTTTGTCAATGTCTTCTCTCAATTTAATTTCTACTAAAGCACCACCAAAGATAGAGCTAAAGTCTGAAAATGGAGATTTGTAAATATGTATATAATCAATGAACTGAGCAGGAATAAGGTCAAAAGAGAAACTTCTCTGATCTGCTTCCATACTAGGAGCTTTTACGTTATTTAAGTAAATATTGTTGTATCTAGCACTTAGTCCTCTGACGATAATAAACTGATTTTGCATTGTAATGCCAGGGAGTCGCTTTACTACATCAGTACTCGTTGATTCTTTGTATTTAGCTATTATTTCTTGTGAAACTCCTGTAGTGATGATAGTGTTATTTTTAATGCTGCTTAATAAAGCTATTTGATTATTATCAATTTTGGTACTCTTTATTTCTACAATTTCTAATATTTCATCTTGCTTTGATAAATAAATAGTAAAATTATTTCTTTGATTAGTTGGTATGTCTGCCACTTGAATAACTAAAGATTTATAACCAATAACAGAGATATATAATGTATCTTTTTCATTACAATTATTAATAAAAAATTTGCCATCAAAATCAGTAGTGCAGCCTTTATTACTATGATTAATTCTAATATTTACAAAGGCTATAGGATCTTTAGATGAATTATCTAATACATATCCACTAATGCTTTGAGCAATTATTATATTAGAAAATAATAATAAAACTACAAAAATGATTTGCCTTGAGAAAAGAGTCAATTGTTTGTTCATATTTTTTTGCAAATTTATTTAACCAAAGTAACCTTTGTTTTAATTTAATATTTATAAATTGTTAACAAAGATTAAAGAATTGTTAATTAAGTGAAAAAATGAAAAATATCTAATTGTAAAATATAAAATCAGATGATTACAAGGATATTTTATAATTTTAATATCTTTGTTTAGATTATTAGATCAAATATTTTTCAATAACTTTATAAAATATAAAAATATTTAATAATTTTGCAAAATAAATTTCGAGTTATGTCTAAAAAAATATTTTTAGTAATATTTACTTTTTTATTTGTAATAAATTTATCAAAAGGGCAAACACCCTATGATACAATAGATGTCAGTTTGGATTATATAGAACCTTTGATCACTATGCCCAATGCATTTACACCAAATGGTGATGGTCTTAATGACTATTTCTACCCTTTTATTTATTATAATTATCCAATTGTTAAATATGAATTAAGAATATTTAGTATTAATGGTCAGCAAGTATTCTATACTACAGATCCATATGCTAGATGGAGTGGAGATCAGCCTGACATGGCTACTATACATAATTATTCTAAATCTTTTGTTTACTATTTATATGTTCAATTCAGTAATGGAGTGAGTAAAAAGTTAAGAGGTAGCTTTTTATTGCTTATAATATGAAAAAATTCTTTAAGAATTTTTCTCATGTTAATATATCTGAATGGAAAGGAATATTTATTTTAGCACTTTTACTTATATTTTTTGCTATTATTCCATTGATACAAGAACCCTTTTACAGAATAGAAGTAAAAGATTTTGATAAGTTAGATAGTTTGTCTATAGAATTACAAAATCGTAAGGAACTAGAATTTATAAATGAAAATATCACATCCTTAAATAATAAAAACCAATATTGGGGTATTAATTCTTTAGATCCTTTTGCTTTTGATCCTAATAAAATAGATGCCAAAGATTTTAAAAAAATGGGATTTACTGATAAACAAACACAAAGTTTTATCAATTATAGAAGTGCAGGAGGAATTTTTTATACAAAAAAAGATTTCAAAAAATTATATTTTGTTAATGATGAAATATACGAATTATTGGCTCCATACATACTTTTACCAGATAGCATTAGTTATAAAAAAGAAGATAAAAAGTTTAAAAATAATTTATTAATAGAGCTAAATACCGTAGATAGTTTAAATTTAATAAAAGTTCCTGGAATAGGTGCATATAGAGCAAAAAAGATATTAGAATTGAGAAATAAACTTGGTGGATTTACTGATTATGATCAATTAAAAATGATATATGGTTTTAATGATTCCTTGATAGAAACTATTAAACCTTATATTACTATAAATCCATATATTATCAAAAAAATAAATATTAATCAAGCCAATATTAAAGATATGGCACGTCATCCATATATAGGTTACAATTTATCAATTTCTATTTATAATTATAGGCAAAATCATGGCGATTATAAATATTTAGAAGAACTAAAAAATCTAAAATTAATAAACGATAGTATTTATAATAAAATATTGCCATACATTACTGTACAATAAAAGTATCAATAATATTTATCTATCAAATTGAATAAAAACGATTTTAATTTTCATAAAAATTTATTAACTTTACAAAAACAAAATTTTTATGACAAGTGAAAACAAAAAATATATAGATACTAGTGATAATGAGACTAATGAATTAGAAAAATTATTAGAATTAACAAAACAAATAAGAGAAAAAGAACAAAGACATCCTATCAATTTCAATGATTTTTTATTTTTATTATCTAATGAACCAAAACAGATCTTAAGAAATATATTTCAACTTTTCCATGATATGGTACAATATCACGTACCTGATGGAGTAGATGAATATGAGAATGATATAGACAATGTAGGATTTCGAGAATATGATCTTTCTAAATTATTAATAGAAGATGTAGGCACTCCTTTTTTTAGTGATAGATTATTTGCGAATAGATTTATGCAAATGACAGAAGATATTAGCAAAGGTATCAAT
>LUZL01000139.1 GCA_001603615.1 Bacteroidales bacterium Bact_20
ATATGAAATATCTAGTGGTGCTCTGAAATTAAACAGAGTATCTATAGCAACGGTGCTATCAATAGGATTCCATGTTTTATCAATAGTCTTAAAATACCAACGCCAGTTTGTATTAAACTGATTAGACCATTGAAAATATTTTAGAAAATTTACATTTAGTGAAATAGGTAAATTATGTTGAAAACCCATGTTAAAATCGTTAAAGCTAAGATTATCAAAAAATGTACTATCTGGTCTAGAAAGATTATTTTTAGCTTGTAATTGATATCTGAAGTTTAAATTTTGATACCATTTGAGGGGTTTTGTTAATTTTTTTGGCCTCAGAGGATAAATAGTATTAGATGAAAGATTAATATCTGGTAATGAAACATCTACACGATGAGTCGTATTGCTCTGAGTATGTCTAGCATTTAGGCTAAGATTAAAAGTTTTAAAGAGAACAGTAGAGTATGAGATAGACGAAGAAAAAGTATTAGATAGATAATCATTAGCACTGGATGGATTAAATTTATTATAATTAGAAGAACCTAATTGTACATTAGCATTAAACCTATTTATTGGGTGAGCTTTTGGATCTTGTTTATGAGACCAACGAATAAAAAAATCATTATAAACTTCATAATTGCTGAAACCTTTTTCTCCAAATTTATTATGAGCAAAATTAGCTTGGAAATTACCTTCATATTTATAACGTTTCTTATAATTAGTTTCTGTTTTGAGAGCCCAGCTACCTCTACTATAGATATCGCCACGTAGAGCTAAATCTATATAATCTGAAAAGCCAAAGTAGTAGCCTCCGTTTTCTAGAAAGAAACCTCTATTAGCACTTTCACCAAAAGTAGGTATTAATATACCAGACTGTCTTTTTGTTTTGGTAGGGAAAAAGCCCATTGGCAATCCAATAGGAAGAGTGATATCTTCTATCTCCATCCATACTGGGCCTGTTATTATCTCTTTGTCTGTGATTACTTTTGCTTTATCAAAGCGAATTATATAATGTGGATCTTCTAATTCGCAAGTAGTGAATCCACCTGTTTTTACTAAAATAACGCTATCATTTTCTCGTTTCACATATTTACCATGTAGATATCCATCACCTTGTTTAGAATGCACATTATAGACAAGCCCTTTGTCTGTTTTAATGTTATAAACTAACGAATCTGCTAAAAAACTTTGAGTACCTTGAATAAAATTAGGACGTTCAGTATAAATAGAATCCTTGTAAATGCCATAAGCATAAACTAAATTTTTATCAAAATCTATTTTTATAATGCCAGCTGTGAGTGTGAGATCACCATATACCACTTTAGCATTTTCGTAAAGTGATATTTTTTTGTTTTTTAACTCCATTACTAGACTATCTTTAGATTGATAATCTACTTTCTTATCAATAGCTTGGCTACTTAAAGTTATATGTATTTTTGTAGTATCTTCACTGTGAGTTATTATGCTATCCTTTGTTAAAGAATTTTGCAATAATGTATCTGCATTTTGCCCTCTCACAGCAAAAATATTAACACTTAACAGGATAAATAGCAAATGAACTCTTTTTTGCACTTTAAATAATCAGAAGGTTAAATTACAATTTTTTTGCAAATTAACTGCAAAATTAAGAAATGATGTTTAATTATTTTTATTTTCTTTTTTAAAAGAATTTATCATTATAAGCATTTTATAATTGTAATTTTAAAATTAAGGTTAATAATCTATGAGTCTGGATTTTGATTTTAATCTTTTTTTGTTGATTCTATATGTTATTTTTCAATAATAAGATTTATAAAAAAATTTGTAACTTTAAAAATCTGTCAAAGACAAGAGATTTATATTAAAAATTATTCTTTATTTACATTCATAATTTGAAAATTTATTATTAATTTTATTTTTTTTGGAAAAAATAAAATTAATTTTAATGAAAGCTAATAAATACACCGCACTCCTAATAGAAGATATAGAAAAAAATATTATTAAAA
>LUZL01000140.1 GCA_001603615.1 Bacteroidales bacterium Bact_20
TGTATTTCAGGACCATCTGGGGTTTTATAAATCATTATTTCACCACCTTTGAATTCAGTATCATTCATAGAAGTTATTTTTAGTTTTATTCATTCAATTTACAAATATAAATGATATTTTTCAATTCTTGAACAAATACGTAAAAAATATTTTTGCTCTTGGAAAGAGTAATCATAAAATGTAATTTATGAATTGCTTAAAAATGTATAAATATTATTTATTGAGAAATAAATAAATTGGACAAATAGTAATGCAGCTAAGAAACTTTTACAAACAACTATCTACCCAATGTTTTTTTAGGTAGCATGTTACCTTTAAATGTAAATACTAAAAATAGTGAATAAGAAACTATACAGGATAGAAATAATTATTAGCTTTCTTCTATTAATATTTTTTTCAAAAAATATTAATACTATTGGGAAAATCGCACACATTACCATCTCTTTTATGGAGATTATTTTGATATCATTTACTAAAAAAGTAGCTATCAAAAATCTTGAAAAAATATTTGTGAGACCTGCACTTAATATTGATATAATAACATTTATTATTTGCTTTTTCATGATACTAAATTTTAAATATTTATTGTTAATTTTTTTGCTTACTCTATAAATTTTCAGCAATGACACTGCTACTAATTTTTTTAATGTCGTTTTTCGCTTTCACATATACGACTTTGGGTATTCAGCCCGTTTTTTGAATGCTTTTCTTTTAATCGTTCATAACTTGTTTTAAAAGCTTTGCATGGTAATACTTTACATTGTCAAGCACCATAATAATATTTGGAGCATTTTTGAATGTGAACAGTATTTTCTTCAAATGTTTTAGTAATTTAATTTTCTTCAAAATTGCTAAATTAATGTTTAATTACAAAATAAACTTTATGTAATATTATTAAATTAAAATATAGAACGGATTACATGCCCATCTATTGCCACAATACTTGTATTTTTCATATTATTCTTTTTAGTCAAACCTTTCCAATGTTCGCAAGTTCTTTATTTTGATTGTGCATTACATTTTACTTATATTTACCGTTTAAATGGATTATAGCCACTGTTAGCTGTATACTGTTAATCTTTTTTACAATAATAATGAAATTATATTAACTGTGTTTTCTTTGTATATAAGTCCATTAGATTTTTTTCTGAAATTCTAAAACCAGTTCCATGATTTCTCACTCCACCAGAATCTTTCAAATGCATTCTCAAATCAATTAATAATTCATTTTTTTCAAACGCTTCAAGAAACTTTTCAGGTGTCGGATGTTCAAGTAAATATGCTTCATTGAAATGAAAGAATTCTATTCCGTTCTCTAATTTACTGTCTGCAAGAATTAAAAGTAACCTATCAAGCTTAGTCATAAATTTACCTGCAATAACATAAGTACTCCATTCAGCGATATTCTCTTTTTCATCCTTATTTTTAAGAATGATGAGATGTCTTGCAGGATCAGAAATTAGATAAAAGCCCTGCGAGTTCTGCGATTTTTTGTTTACAATATTGTAAAGTGCTTGCCTACCTTGTTCGTCTTTGTAACCATATTTGTTTATTATGTCTTTCTGATTGACTTTCCAAACACCCCTATTAAAAGTAAAAAGAGTGATTAATGAATTCACATTCCTTCTTGTTGCTTTTAGCTCAACTCTTCCTCCGATGTCAGGAATAGCAATGTTGGTTTCCTTAAGTCCAAGTTCATATTCAAGAAGATGACCTATTCCTGTTGGACCTTTTCTCAATGTTTGAATAAATCCCTTATTTTTCAATGTTTCTAATTGTTTTTTAAGTTCTTTTAATTGCATATTAATTCTTTTGACAAATAACTATATATTCATGCCTCATTGTAAATGCAGTGTCTCCCGCAATATTTGAAGGACTATTTTTGAGAGGCATTCGCTTATTGGGAATATTTCTTATAATTGTCTCAATATGAGTAAAGCCATTTTCTTTAAATAATTGTGATGTTATTTCATCTGTCGGTATATTAACACCTTTTACAGTTCTATTTCCAACGACATAGCATACAAATCCACCTTTTCTTAATGTCATAGAAACGTTCTTAATTGATTTCTCATAGTCCTCATAAAAAGAAATAACGTCTCTTGCTCTCTCTTTGTCCTGTTTTTGAATTTCATTAATAACATCATTTAAAATTTTAATTTTGAACTCATGCGAATGTTTTCGCTTTTCACCACCCATTAACATCTTATCAATTTGATTAGCTTCTTTATAGCCCAGCCATTCATTTGTAAAACGAGAAAACTGCCCATACGCAACTGTAGTTTTTGAATCACCATAAGGTGGAGAAGTTAATATGATATCAATACTATTGGGTTTAATAATTTTTTCTGGAATTGTATATACTGTATTGAAATTATAAACCTTAGTGAATGTTTCTTTTTTGCATCTATTAACAAAATCTTCAAGTCCTTGTTTATTTCTAGATAATTTATAGATCATTAATCCGAAGACATCAATATCTTCCTTATCATCGGTTTTTTTAGCCTTAACTAGTTTAAATTCTCCATTTTTAGCAAATGAAGCTTCTCTGACAGTTTCACTAAATGCGACTTTAAAGAAATTTTTAATTGAAATATCATTGATATTTTCAATATAACCAAGAATAATTCCTAATTTTTTTTGAGTATTTTTAGAAAACCAATAATCAATATTCCTAACTTCTGGAATAATTACTGATTTTATATTATCAACTTGAAAATTTATAGAAAAAATAAAATTATTGAAATCATAAAGAAACAAATCCAATCTCTGAATATCAATTTTAGTTGTTTTTGCCGTAGCAATAAGCAAAGCTAAGGGATTAATATCAGTACCTATTGCATTTATGCCACACAAATTTGCCTCAACAAGTGAAGTGCCTGATCCGCAATAGGGGTCAAATAAAATATTTGCATTTTTGCCGAAATTTTCAATGATTCTTCGAGCTACTTGTGGAATCATCATTGCGGGATATGTATGAAAACAATGAGTATATTCTTTTGTATTTGCTTTACGAAAATCCCAACTTTCGTCAATTATTTTGTTTGGGGTAACCTGATAATTAACTTCTGGTTCCTTAACAATCATAGTTAATCTTTTATTTAAAGATTTGTTTTTTTTAAAACTATTTTTATCATTGAGTGTGTCTTCTTTATATGAACTTTTATTTTTTGTTTTCATAATACAAATTTACATGATAAATTTAAATAAACATAAAAAATAAAAAATTTTTTAGAGGATGTAGATAACATTTTTTAATAAAATAGAGCCTTTTTAATTAATCAAAGTTTTTGTAAATATGGGGTAGGGGAGAGAAATAAAAGTAAAATTCTTTTTATTTT
>LUZL01000141.1 GCA_001603615.1 Bacteroidales bacterium Bact_20
TTAGTTAATAGTTCCCATCCGTCCCAATCATCTTCTGCTAATCCATCTTCTATACTAACAATTGGATAGTCATCTGTCCATTTTTTATATAATTCAATCATTTCTTCTGTTGTTAATGTTTTACCGCTAGATTTTTTTAATTTATATGTTTTTTCTTTTGTATCATAAAGTTCTGATGCTGCTACATCTAATGCTATTGCTACATCTATTCCAGGTTTATATCCAGCTTTACTAATAGCTTCTACTAATAGTTTTAGTGAATCTTCATTTGTTGATAAGTTAGGAGCAAATCCTCCTTCATCTCCGACAGAAGTCACATATCCATTATTTTTTAGAATAGATTTTAAAGTGTGGAATATTTCTACTCCCATTCTTAGTGCTTCGTTAAACGTTTTAGCATTTATAGGCATTATCATGAACTCTTGAAAATCTAAATTATTATCTGCATGTGCACCTCCATTGATAGTGTTCATCATTGGTATGGGTAAAGTGTGAGCATTTACACCTCCTAAATATTTAAAAAGTGTTTGATTTGTACTTTGAGAGCCTGCTACTGCACAAGCCATTGAAACACCCAAAATTGCATTTGCTCCTAATCTACTTTTATTTGGTGTACCATCGAGTTCTATTAAAGTTTTGTCTATTAATCTTTGGTCTGTGATATCCATTCCTTTGAGAGCTGATGATATTTCTGTATTTACATTATTTACTGCTTTTAATACACTTTTTCCTAAATAATATTTTTTCTCACCGTCTCTTAATTCCAATGCTTCTCTCTTGCCAGTAGAAGCTCCAGATGGTACGCATGCTTTCCCATATTCGCCAGCATCTGTTATTACTTCTACTTCTATTGTTGGGTTCCCTCTGGAATCCAAAATTTGTCTAGCATAAATTTGAAGAATATTTCCCATATTTTTATTTTTTTGAAACTGCAAATTTATAAAAAAAATTTTTTTGATTAAAATAAAAATAATTTCTTATTATGTCATAAATATAGAGTTTGGCTTAATTTTTGTTTTGTTATATGCTAACTTATTTATAATTTTGTAATATATTAAAGAAATTTCGGAGGTAAAAAATATTATGAGAGGTATTTTAAAAAATATTTTGCCTACAAAGCATGAACGAGACATGAAAGCTTTGTGGCCTATAGTTGATAAAATTAATGAAGCATACAAAACCATTGAAAAATTATCTAATGATGAGTTACGTAACAAGACATTAGAGTTTAGAAAATTAATTTATGATGCTATAGAAAAAGAGCAAAGAGAGTTAAATGAATTAAAAACTCGTATAGATGAAGATTTTGAAATTCCAATTGATCAAAAGGAGAAAATTTTTCATCAGATAGATGAATTAGAGAATATTATTTATCAAAAAACTCAAAATATCCTTAATGATATTTTGCCAGAGGCTTTTGCTGTTGTTAAAGAAACAACTAAACGTTTTAAAGAAAATTCTGAGATAGTTGTTTCTGCTACTGATTTTGATAGAGAATTAGCTACTAAAAAAAGTTATGTTAAAATAGATGGAGACAAGGCAAAATGGCAAAATCATTGGATTGCTGGTGGTACTGAAATTACTTGGGATATGGTTCCTTATGATGTGCAATTGATGGGTGGTGTGGTTTTACATCAAGGTAAAATTTCTGAAATGGCTACTGGTGAGGGAAAGACTTTAGTAGCTACTCTCCCAGTATATTTAAATGCTTTGCCTGGTAGGGGTGTACACATTGTAACTGTAAATGATTATTTAGCTAAACGTGACCAAGAGTGGATGGGACCGATATATGAATTTCTTTTTTTGACAGTAGATTGTATAGATAAACATGAACCTAATAGTGAAGCTCGTAAGATGGCTTATTTAGCTGATATTACTTATGGTACAAATAATGAATTTGGCTTTGATTATTTACGTGACAATATGGCATTCTCTTTAGATGATATAGTACAACGTGGGCATTATTATGCTATTGTGGATGAAGTAGACTCCATTCTTATAGATGATGCTCGTACACCTCTCATTATTAGTGGACCTACTACTCAAGTGAGAGAGCAAGAGTATGATGAACTAAAACCTTTTGTTATAAAGCTTGTAAATGCTCAGAGACAATTAGTCAATAAACTGCTTAATGATGCTAAAAATTATTTACAAAAACCAAATAGATCTAATGAAGATGAAAAATTAGGTGGTGAGGCTCTATTAAGGGCACATAGAGGTTTGCCTAAATATGGACCATT
The DNA here is from genome assembly GCA_001603615.1 of Bacteroidales bacterium Bact_20. Classification (GTDB taxonomy): domain Bacteria; phylum Bacteroidota; class Bacteroidia; order Bacteroidales; family DTU049; genus DTU049. The sequence continues at coordinate 2,241 of LUZL01000141.1, forward strand.
AATTAAATTTCTCAGTGAGCCTGGGATGAAAGCTATCTTACATAAAACTGAAAATATTTATTTAGCTGAAAATCAAAAAAATATGCCTATCATCGATTCGGAATTATATTTTGTAATTGATGAAAGGAATAACTCCGTCGATTTGACAGATAAAGGTACTGAACTTTTAGCTAAAGATACTGGTGACCCTAAATTTTTTATTATTCCAGATATTGGTAGTGAGTTAGCTGAATTAGAAAATAGCAATATTGATCCTAAAGAAAAGCAGGAAAAGAAAAATGAATTATTAGAAGATTTTGCTGTAAAAAGTGATCGTATTCATACAATGCATCAATTACTAAGAGCTTATACTTTGTTTGATAAAGATGTAGAATATGTAGTTTTAGATAATAAAGTAAAAATTGTTGATGAGCAGACAGGTCGTATATTAGAGGGACGAAGATATTCTGATGGTTTACACGAAGCTATTGAAGCCAAGGAAAATGTAAAGGTAGAGGCTGCTACTCAAACATACGCCACTATTACTTTGCAAAATTATTTTAGAATGTACAAAAAACTTGCTGGTATGACTGGTACTGCTGAAACTGAAGCTGCTGAATTTTGGGATATTTATAAACTAGATGTAGTGGTGATACCTACTAATAAACCATGTATTCGTGTAGATGCAGAGGATTTAGTTTATCGTACTAAAAGAGAAAAGTATAATGCAGTAATAAATGAAGTTGTTAATTTGGTAGGGCAGGGCAGACCAGTATTGATAGGTACTACTTCTGTAGAAACTTCTGAATTATTGAGTAAAATGTTAACTCTTAGAAAAATAAAACATAGTGTATTAAATGCTAAGCAACATCAACGTGAGGCTGAGATTATAGCTAATGCTGGTCTATCTGGCAGTGTAACTATTGCTACTAATATGGCTGGTCGTGGTACCGATATTAAATTAGGGCCAGGTGTTAAAGAAGTTGGTGGGTTAGCAATTATTGGTACTGAACGTCATGAATCTCGTCGTGTAGATAGACAATTACGAGGACGTGCTGGTCGTCAAGGTGATCCTGGTACTAGTCAATTTTTCGTATCTCTCGATGATGATCTTATGCGTCTTTTTGGTAGTGATAGAATGATTAAAGTCCTTGATAGAATTGGCTA
>LUZL01000142.1 GCA_001603615.1 Bacteroidales bacterium Bact_20
CTTACAAATCTACCATTACCGAAATGTTTATCTTTATTTTCGTAAGAATCTATGAAATAGCTTATAAGTAATTGCTCAGCATCAGGTTCTAAAGTCATAGATCTTTTTTTGATAAATCCATCAAAAATGTCCATTAACTCATCGGGTTTGTAATCTACGAAGTTAAAATATCTATTAAATCTAGATTTCAAACCAGGATTAGTTTCTATTAATTCTTTCATTTCATCAGGATATCCTGCTAAAATAACCACAAATTTACCTCTATCATCTTCCATTCTCTTGAGTAGAGTTTCTAATGCTTCTTTACCAAAATCATTGCCACTATTAGGTGGATTTAAAGAATATGCTTCATCTATAAATAGTATTCCGTGCATGGCTAAATCTATGACCTTATCAGTTTTAGGACCTGTTTGGCCGATATATTCACCTACGAGATCATTACGAGATACTTCTACTACGTGTCCTTTAGGTAACAAACCTAGGGATTTATATATGCGACCTATTAATCTAGCTACCGTTGTTTTACCAGTACCTGGAGGACCCTGAAAAACTGCATGTAAACTTAAATTTTGTGTTGCTAAACCATGATCAGATCTTAATTTTTCTACTCTAATATAATTTAAAAGTTGTTCAACATCTTTTTTAATATCTATTTTCAGTAATCTCTTCTTTAAATTCATCATCAATTGCATTATTAATATCCAAAATATTTATTGTACAAAGATCTTGATCGCTTATATTATCCATTTCTGCTAATCTAGCAGATTGATGTTGGACTATTTCTTCAAAAAGATTTCTCACTAATCTAGCATTGCCAAAAGTATCAGTTCTGGATTTATAAACGTAATCTAGATATTTTGCTACTTTTTCTTTAGCTTCATCAGTGATGACAAAGCGAGATGTGTTAGCTATTCTGTCAAATATTTCAAATAATTCTTCAGGTGTGTAATCTTTGAAAGAAAAATATCTGGTAAATCTAGATTGCAATCCGGGATTAGATAATATCAATCTATTCATTTCATTTGGGTATCCAGCTATGATGACTACCATCCTATCTCTAAGATCTTCCATACGTTTTAGTAATGTGTCTATAGCTTCTTTACCAAAATCATTACCTCCATTCTCGGGCATTAATGTGTATGCTTCGTCTATAAAAAGTATACCATCTATAGCACTATCAATAACTTTATTTGTTTTAATAGCTGTTTGTCCAATGTATTCACCTACTAATTGTGAACGATCTACTTCTATTAAATGTCCTTTAGATAATAAACCTATTGATTTATAAATTTTACCTAAAAGTCTCGCAACAGTTGTTTTACCAGTACCTGGAGGTCCTTGAAAAACTGCATGAAGAGATATAGGATTAGAACTCATCCCCCTATCTCTACGCATTTTTTCTATTTTTATATATTTCATTAAATTATTTATATCTTCTTTTATATTAGATAATCCAACAAGTTTGTTGAGTTCTGCCATCAACTCATCTAAAGATTTTTCTTCAATATTTTCATTATTTTGTGATGTATTTTGAGGTGTTTTATCATTTTTAATTGTTTCTGCTTCTTTTAAAGCATCTTTGAATAGTTCCTCGTCAGGATCTATTTTTAATGCTTTATTGAAAAAATCTATTGCTTTATCAGTTTGTTTATTTTCTAATAATACTTTCCCCAAGTAATAGAATACATATGATTTTGTAACATTATCAATAGTTTTTTGAGAACAATTATTAGCTATTTCTAAAAGTTCATTAGTTTTATCTAAATCATAAAGACAAAAAACCAAATTAGAAAATATCGTAGGATTAGTCTTGTCTATACTATAAGCTTTTTTATAATATTCTAGTTCTTTATCACTATCACCCAACCAAGACCAAGCAGCACCGATACCATTAATTGCAGAGGCATATTCAGGATTTATTTTAAGTGCATTTTCAAAATATTCTATTGCTTTGGAATAATTTTTTTTATTAAAATACTCCATGCCAGTAGTGAATAACCTTTGAGCTTTAGGATCTATCTGTTGTACATTTTCTATTTCATCATTTTCGCTTGATGGATCATAGGTTCCTTCTTCATCACTATTATGATCAGTATTTGTCATTATCGGTATAGACATTATTATTAACCACATACCATTGCCATAGCAAACATTTGTAATTTCATAGCCTTCATTTAATTTTTCTCTAACATCTGCTTCTGGGAAATTATAATCTAAAATATAAAATTGATTTTCATAGGGAGCAATTTGACTCATTACTAAGCCCCATTTATTGTTTGATGGACATACTGATGTGATAAAATAGCCTTTAGACCAGTAATCTTTTATTGTTTTTGAAGGGAATTCGCTATATAAACCAAAAATTTGTTTTCCTAAATCCTCTAATTTCCCAAATACTATAATCCATCTATCATTTTTGTAGGATAGTTGGATAATAGTATCTCCTGATTTTAAGTAATCTTTTATCTCATTTGATGGGAAATCTTGCTTTGTTAACCATTTTTGATCAGATATTCCTGTATTTGTTGACATTACAACATACCATACTCCTTCACCAAATCCTATATCGCTAATGTCAAAATTTTCTTGCCATCCATTGTTTATTACTTCATCAGGAAAATCTACCCTAGTGCTCCATTTTTGATCTAAATATTTACTATTTTTGTCATAAACTAATAGCCATTTATCTTGCCCATAAGCTAAATAATTTATAAAACAACCGTTTTTCCATATTTCATTGATTTGTTCTTCAGGGAAATGTTTTGAAAATAAAAAGTTTTGTCCACTCATATGATATGTTTTAATTTTTTAGAAAAAAAACCTGTCAATAAATCGACAGGTTTTTTAGATTTTTTTTTAATGTTATTTATTAGCCTCTCTCTGCAATAGCTTCATTTAGAGCATTGACTATTCTGTCAATATAAGCTTCATCTGTACTTGTTAAAGCTTCTTCACTGCCTGAAGCACTAGATAAACTAATAATAAATTTATTTTTTTGAATCATCCACCATAGTACAGCTCCAGCCAATAAAATTATTGCTAGAATCCATTGAAATGCAAAACATACTAATCCGATGATACCTAATACAATCGGACCAGTTCTTTTAGGTTTTACAATGTATTTAGCCACTGATGTTACATTACCCATAGAATGCATTTTACCATAGGTTAAAAAACGAGCATTAGTAACTTTTACATCACCTTCATCAAAATAAATTTTTTCTTCTGCCATATATATTTTTTTGGGGGTTTTATTAAAAAAATTTTACAAAAATAAAAAAATATTTGATTAAAAAAAAAATAATTTATATTA
>LUZL01000143.1 GCA_001603615.1 Bacteroidales bacterium Bact_20
ATCTATTATTGGTTAAATGATTTTATGAATTAATTTAATACATATACTCCGAGAATATACTATTTTTATCTTCTCTTCTTTGTGATTTCTATTTGGGATATATATATTCCAAATATCACTATTACCACACTTAATAATTTCATATAATGAAATCTTTCAGTACCCATAATTATTGATATTATCAAGGTAATAATAGGAATTAAGTTCGTAAAAATTGAAGTTTTATTCACTCCTATTTTTTTTATTGAGAACGAGTATAAAGCATATGCTACACCTGTTGCTAATATTGAAAGTATTAATAAATACAATATATATTCTACATTCCATTGCATCAAAAATATTTCTTTACCTCTAAACAATACAAATGGTAAAAAGTAAATAGCACCAATTACAGTTTGCCACATAACTATTTGTAAAGTATGATATTTTTTTATTAAACCTAATAGGTAATAGTTATAAAATACGGCTGCAATTATAGTTAATAATAGCAGAACCAATCCTTTTAAGCTTATTTCATTTATTTTGCCACTACCACTTATGGCTAATATAATTCCCAAAATAGTTATTATAGTACCCAAAATTTGATTTGATTTTAGTTTTTCTTTTGCTAAAAAAAACATAGATATTTGTATAAATAATGGGATCATGGCTATAAATAATGAAACTAATGTTGGGCTAACATACAGTAATGCTCCGTTTTCCCCTATGAAATACAAAAAAGGTTCAAATAATGTTAGCAATAAAAATTTTTTATAATCTTTTTTTTCAATTTTTAAAGAATTTTTTTTTATTTTATTTGCCAAATATAAAGCTATACTTCCTAATACTGTACGTAAAAAAATTAATTGATGTGGTAATATTCCTGCTGTTAATAAAATTTTAGTAAATACAAATGAGCTACCCCAAATTATCATAGTCAATATAATTGCTCCATATACACCTATCATAGCTAGATTTTATTTTGGCAAAATTACTTCTATTATATTTATTATTGAATAATCTTTATAGATTTTTTTCAAATATTATTTACTTTAATTAACTTTTTCTCTTTGATTTTTAATTTTTAATTTTGCACAATTAACAAAATCATTTTTAAGAAAATAATGAAACAATTACCATTTTTTTTATCTTTAAATAAATCAAAGAAAAAATTTTGTAATATAAGAGTTAGTTTTTTAAATTTTATATTTATTTGCATTTTTTCTAGTATTTTTTTATCTAGTTGCAGAGTAAATAATTCACAGTCAATTAATAAATCTGTAAAACTAGATAATACTACTAAATACAGTGTAGAAATACAAAATTTATTATTAGATGCTCAAAAATATTTATTAATAAACAATTTAGATAAAGCTAAAGAGATTTTATATTTTGTCAAAAATGAAAGTCCTAAAAATGATGTGGTATATTATTTACTTTCTAAATATTATGAAATTAATAATAAATGGGATAGTGCGTATCAATATATAGAGATGGCTATTAAATTAGCTGACAGTAATGTTTATTATATAGACCAAAGTGCTAATTTACTTGTCAATTTACGAAAATACAAAGAAGCTGCTCAAAGATATGAAACTTTAATATCTAAAAATCCAAATGTGATGGAATATTATTTCAATGCAGCTCAAATGTATTTAATGGCTTATATGCCAAATAAATCAATAGAAATCTTTACTAAATTAGAAAATCAACATGGATTTATGCCAGAGATTGGTTTTTATAAGTATCAGATTTATGCTTTATTAAATAAAAATGATGAGGCTCTTGATGAATTATGGCGATGCATTCAATATGATCCTTCTAATTTGGAATTAAAAAAAGAATACTCTTCATTTGCTATAGAGAAAGGTAAAATTACTGCTTTGTATAGACTAGTACAATGGGCTAAACAGCGTGATAGTAGTGATGGATATGCTGCTCTTTTCGCTTCTAATTATTATTTTTCTATTAATAAAACAAATGAAATGAAAAAGGAATTATTGATAGCTCTACAAGATCCAAGGGTAGATTTTCAAGATAAATTGCAAGTAATACTCTCTAGCCTTAATAATCCCAATATAGATGATACTTTTATGTATCAACTATTTGATATTTTAATGAATTTACATAATGATAAAACAGAAACATTTAATATCATTGGGATTTATTATCAATCAAAAAATATGCTAGACTCTGCTATTAATAATTTTAAAAAAGCTCTTCACTTAGACTCTACTAATGATGCTACATATAGAAATCTTATATTAGCTTATGAATCTAAACAAATGTATGACAGTATGCTTTTTTATGCTAATAAAGCAGTAGATTTTTATCCTGAGATTGGTGAATTCTTTTTCTATGGAGGCTATGCTGCTTTTATGTTAAAAGATTATACTCAAAGCATACTTTTACTAAATAATGCGCTTAATTATTTAACAAGCAAAAATAAAGATTTAATAAATACTATTAATGAGCTTTTAGCTAATGCTTATTATCAAACTGCTCAATACGATAAAGCATTTGATTATTTTGAAAAATCTATAAAAGCTAATCCTACCAATGCAACGCTAAAAAATAATTATGCATATGTTTTAGCTCAGCAGGATACATTATTAAATAAAGCATTGAGTTTAATAGATGAAGCTCTTAGATTAAATCCTAATAATCCATCATTCATAGACACTAAAGCTTGGATACTTTATAAACTAAATAATCTTGAAGATGCAAAAAATTGGATAGATAAAGCTCTGATGTATAATGATTCGGATCCAGATATACTAGAACATGCTGGAGATATTTATTATAAACTCAATAAAAAGGATATTGCTATCTCCTACTGGCAAAAGGCTATAGATAATGGCAAAAATCCTGATTTGATCAATGAAAAATTAAATGAAAAATAATTTCAAGATCTTATATGAATTTTAAAAAATATTTAATCTTAACTATCCTATTTTGTATAATATTTTACAGTTGTAGAGTTACTCAATATACCCAAGTACCAGTAGATGATACAGAAAATATAACTATAGATACTATCAAAAATATTTACTCACCTTCTTATAAAACTATTTTTTTGAAAGCTAATTGTGAACTTATAAGCAATGATAATTCTAATAGTTTCAATGTAAATATTGCAATAGTACATGATAGCATTATCTGGATTAGTGGTACTCTAATCGCAGGGATAGAAGCTTTCAGAGCATTATTCACAATAGATAGCATCAGAGTTATTAATAGATTAAACAAAGAATATTATTCATTGACATATAAAGATATTAATGATAAAATGGGAGTTTGTCTAAATTTTAATGTATTAGAAGCTATGATAACAGCTAATGATTTTAAAAGTTATGAAAAAGAAATTTTACAAAAAAATATTGACACTAGCTATTCTGAATATATCATTTCTCAAATAATTAATATTAATAATAATACCTGTCATTTTTTACAAAAAACAAATATATCTTTAAATAATAATAAAATATTAAAAAATGAATTTATTTATTACGATAAAAGTACTCTAGATATAGTTTTTAATTATAATGAATATGTAGACCAAGATAGTTTATCTCTACCTAAACAAATAAATATTGATATTAAATCAATAGATAGTCTCATCATGCAGCTTATTATAAGTATAAAGCAAATAAGAATTAATCAGCCGATAGCTACTCCTTTTAATAAACCTAATTGGAGTAAATCTATAGATTAAAAAAATTTTTTGTAAATCAGAAATTTTTAAAAAAAAGGTGAGCATATATATGCTCACCTTTTTGCATTTTATACTTAAAATATACCTTTTTATTAAAATTAAAATCCTACATAAGTAAAATTAATCTCTCTTGGATTAATAGCCATTACAGGTATTTCGTACTCATTGAAAATTATTGTTTCATCATCAGGTTTAAGCATAAAGTTAAACATATTTACGTGGTCAGTATCAGTCATTATAAGTATTAGATCAGCATCTATATTATGTGCATATTCAATGACTTGTTCAGTAAATTTTTTTGAACTTTCATCTTCATTTTCTTTATAATCTACTATATATCTTACATCATTAGCTTTGAAGAGTTGCTCTACTTTAGATAGTATAGTTCGTATTTTAACTGGATAAATAGGGTCTATTTTATCTGATCTTACTTTTAGATGTATAGTAGCATCAAATAATTTACTAACATAAATAGCCCATTTAATTTTTTGTCTAGACTCCAGAGTATCATCTAATGGAGTTACGATATTTTTATATGGACGATAAAATTTTTTCTGAACAACAATAAATGGTACTTTGCTACTAGTGATTACTCTACGAGCATAGCTACCAAAGAAATTTTGAATACCACGAGGACCATGAGTCCCCATTACTACTAAAAAAGCATTATGATCTTCACTAGCTTCTGCAATATCTGAAAATATGCTACCTTCTCTAGCTTCATACTGAAATTCAATACCATATTGGGCTGACAACTCATCTGCTTTCTCTTTTAGCTTTTCATTTACAAGCTCATTAGTTACTTTATAAATATTTAATAGCTCACGTGTATCTTTGTTTATAATATGCAATAACACAACAGGTATTTCTAGGTCCTTTGCAATATGTGCTGCATGGTCTACAGCATAATGTGCTACTTCTGTGAAGTCAAATGGAACTAATATTACACTCATATATTTTTGTTTTAATTGTTTTTCTTTTTTATTAGACTTTTAATTTTTCTAAAAGTTTAATAACCATATCTAAATTAGCTAATTTTTTCTCATTTCTCATATTATACGCAGATCTAGTAAAATAGTTATGTTTTTTTAAAAAATCTATTTCTATCTCATACCAATCCTCTAAACTATAGTGAATACCATATTCATCTAATTCTTTTCGTAGATTAGATGCTTTTTGGAAATAATCATCTCTGCCTAAATAATCTAAATCCGAATCACACAAAACAGCACTTATCCTATCAAAAGGATGTTGTGGTATCTGAGTTGTTCGTATAACCTCATTTATATAAACTATAGATTCTTTGTCATACCCATATTTAGGTAAAACTAAATTTGCAATAGCTGCAGATGCATCTTCATTCCTTGTATATCTGATCAGATAACCTGCATCGTGAAAAAGTGCTGCAGTGAATAAGTATATTTTATCTATTTCAGTAAAACCTTCCATTTCACTATACATCTCTGCTGCAGATAAAACATCTAAAGTGTGATCTATACCATGGTAATATAGATTTTTAGGTAACCCTTTCGCTAATCTATTTAGCAAATATTGTTTTACACCTTCATAGTTCATCTAACTGGTATTCAAAAAATACTTATGGCAAAGATAATAAAAAATATTTTAAGAAATAAATTAAATTTGCATTTTTAAAATATTAAAACTATGGTAGCAAATACATCAAACAATTCTGATAGTCCTATGGTAAAAATAGGCTCTTTCTTTTTTCATATACGCAATTATTTATTTCCTTTTTTTATGTAATACTTTTTGTACCATCACCAAGAATTTTTAATTCTTTTTTCACTCCTCTTGTGCTAGGTCTGTTAATTTTGTTTAGTGGACTCATTATTAGACAATTGACTATAGGATTAGTAAATATAAATAGAGCAGGAAAAAATAGACAAGTATATGCTGATATTTTACATACTGATGGCTTATTTTCTCATAGTCGTAATCCTCTATATTTGGGTAATGTTCTCGAAATTTTGGGATTAGCCATTTTATCAAATTCTTTAATTTTTTTAGTAATTATGTTCCCTTTTTTTGTATTTATTTATCATTCTATAATAATAGCTGAAGAAGATTTTTTATATAAAAAATTTAATCAAGAATATTTGGAATACAAAAAACGTGTTCCCAGATGGTTACCAAATCTAAAAGGAATATCTAAAACTTTTAAAGCTTCGCATTTCAATTATAAAAGAGTTATTTTAAAAGAATATACTACTACATTTATCGCATTGCTGGCTGCTACTCTACTGATTATGAAATTATATTTCTCCTTTTATCCAGACACTTTTAGAAATAGTCTACCATATTTCTCAACTATTATTGTATTTTTAATATTAACATACTTCATAATAAGATATCTAAAAAAATCTCATAAACTCATTAGTTAAAAAATATACTATTAACTTATCAAATACGATAGTATAATAATACAATTAAAATAATCTAAATTCATTAATTTTGTAAAAAAAATTATGAAAAAGGTTAATATTTTATTCATGTCACTCGTATTTATTTTTTTAAGTAGTTGCACATCTGTACATCTAAATCAAAAATACACTTATCTCAATAAAGTACCTGTGAATGCTAAAGTAGAAAATAACTATGCTACAACTAGCAAATTACAAAATCAAACTGAAGTTACTAATAATGAACTTTTGGATGAAAAAATTAATGATAATCTAACATCTAATCAAGAAATATCAAGTAAAAGTATAGCAAATATTACAAATAAAATATCAGCCAAAAGGCAATTTAATTTTAATAAAACTTTTAATAATTCTCTTAATCCATTTAAGCCATTAGAAGCAAGCCATTTTAAACAACAAATGAACAAAATAGATAATGCTTCTACAGTAGATATTGATACATTAACAAGAGTGCTGATAGGTTTATTAATATTGTCATTAATATTAGTTATTTTAGATATTATCCTACCTGGAAATGTGTTTTCTGTAATCTCTACAATAATTATAATATTAATTTTAATTTACGGAATATATTTTCTATTTCAATTATTATAATTAACTTGATAAAATATCGTTAATAAAAAAACGAAAATATGAATCAAGTTAGAATTTTGTGGGTAGATGATGAGATAGATTATCTGAAACCACATATTAAATTTCTAGAAGACAAAGGTTATATAGTATATACAGCTACTAATAGCTCTGACGCTATAGATATGTTAAAAAAAGAGAACTTTGACATATTATTTTTAGATGAAAATATGCCAGGAATGGGAGGACTAGCAATGCTAGAGCATGCTAGAAATCTAAACATATCCATTCCAGTAGTCATGATTACTAAACATCAAGAAGAGCATCTGATGGAGGAGGCACTAGCCAATAGAATTACAGATTTTTTGATAAAACCAGTTAATCCTTCTCAAATCCTTTTGACTCTGAAAAAAGTCTTAGATGAAAAAGATATTTTAAAAAAGAAACTTATTGACGATTTTCAAAAGGATTATCGTGACTTAATAAGCAATCTAACTCCCTCTATGTCTATAGAAGAATGGAAAAATACTTATAAAAAAATTGTTGACTACGAGGTAAAATTTCAATCATTAGCTGAAACTATCTTTAACGATACTATTATTGCATTAAAAGAAGAAGCTAATGATATTTTTGCAAAATATTTTATACAAAATTATCCAAACTGGTTAAAAGATTCTGAAAGTCAGACTATTACTCTTTCTCATAATTTATTAAAACAAAATTTATTTCCATATTTAAATGAACAATCACATGTTTTATTTATTTTGATAGATAACTTGCGTTATGATCAATGGGTAATGTTTAAACCTGTTTTTGAAGAATATTTCCAGATTATAAATGAAGATTTATATTGTAGTATTTTACCTACTACTACTGAGTATGCTCGTAATAGTTTATTTAGTGGCTTACTACCTAATGGTATTGCTCAGCTTTATCCTAATTTACTAGAAGGAGATGAAGATATTAGTTCAAAAAATCAATTTGAGGATGAATTATTTCTCAATTACTTAAAAAGATATGGGAAAAATTTAAAAGTTAATTTTTTTAAAGTTCTTCATCCACCTATGGCTCAAAGGTATATAAAATCTATAAATGAGCTAAAAGATAATAATGTAAATGTATTAGTATATAACTTTATAGACACTTTCGCTCATGCAAAAACAGAGGTTGAGCTTGTGAAAGAATTAGCTAAGGATGAGGTCTCATATAGGGCAGTTACCTATAACTGGTTTATTCATAGCATTTTATTAGACGTTATTCGTTGGGCTGCTGATAATAAATTTTCTGTATTTTTAACTACTGACCATGGTTCTGTGCAAATAAAAAATCCAATAAAGATAATAGGAGATAGAGAAACTAATACTAATTTAAGATTTAAAACTGGTAAAAATCTTTCTGTAGATGATAAAAAAGTATTTAGAGTTCGCCAACCAGGTCAGTTAGGACTACCTATCCAGAATGTAAGTGATTCATATGTTTTTGCCCTTAGATATGATTTCTTTGTTTATCCTAATAACTATCAATACTATTCAAAATATTTCGCTGATAGTTTTCAGCATGGCGGTATATCTCTAGAGGAAAATTTAGTACCATATGCTTATATGATTCCTAAATAATAGTTTTATAGAATAAATTTTTACCTAACTAGAATTACTACGCCATATTTTTCAGTTTTCAAATTTTCCTCATTCAAATATTTTATATAGTATGTATATACACCTGGTTCACACTTTTCTCCATTAAATTTGCCATCCCATCCATGGCCAATTTCTGTAGTATAAAATAGCATTTTACCCCATCTGTCATGAATTCTAAATTCGTAATATTTAGAGGATAAATTTTGAGCTTTAGGCATAAAAATATCATTGATGCCGTCACCATCTGGTGTGAAAGCTGTAGGCATATAAAATGTATTTATATCATCCACAACGATTGATTTATAAGTAGTATCCATGCATCCATATTCAGTAGTTATGTATAGCGTGACAACATATATGCCAGTATCACTATAGCTATGAAAAGGGTTAGTTTCATTACTTAAGTTTTCGTCGCCGAAATCCCAAATTGAATTATGAGTATTATCAGAATTATTCAAAAAATGTACGAAATTATTAGCAATATCAACTATTTCTGGTAAATATGAAAAATCAGCATTAGGTTTTGGATAAACGATTACATTAGTATTCTGAGAATTTACGCACCCATGAACAGAAGTAACTTCACAGCTAATATTATATGTTCCACCATTTGTGTACAAATGTTGATTATATTTATTAGTGCTATATGTACCATCACCAAAATTCCAGAAATAGGTCTGTCCTTGATTAGGACTGATTTCTTTAGCAGAAATTAATAATGGTTGGCACCCTTTATTTGGAGAAATAACAATATTAACTGGTGGTAAAGGATAAAGCTCTATTAATGTGAAATTTAATGTAGTATCGCAACCTTCTGTATCGCTAACAGTTACACTATAGTTACCAGCTACTAGATTGTCATTAATAGGTCCAGAAGCATTATTTGTCCATAAATAATTATAAGGCGGATGCCCACCATTCGTAGTGAGTACAATACTACCATCATTACCTCCTTCACAGGTGATATTGCTGACAAATGGATTAACAATTATTGGAGGATATAAATTTATAAGCTCAGTTGAATCGAAAATATAACAATCATTCTGGTCATAAACAGTTACATAATACCATCCTGCTGGTAAGTTATTGAGGGTATTTGTATTGTTATTAGTCGTTATAGTATCACCAGTAGACCATGCATAAATATATGGAGGACGTCCTCCGCTGACATTTATAGTTATACTACCTGTACTATCGCCATAGCAAGCAATCTGATGTACTACTAAATCTTCTTCAGTAAGACTAGGACAATTAGTATTCATAGTAATAGAAGGGAACACTGTATCATTAAAACCAGCTAATTCCCATGTTTCATTGAACCATGTAATAGGTATATGACCTAAAGGAAAAGTTTGTGAAAATAATGGTCCAATGTGAATGCTGAGTCTAGTTGGCTGTAATATCATATTATTTAAAATTGTAGGTATGATGCAAACGGTACTATCTATAGAAGTAGAATCCTCAGCAGGTATATCTATACATAAATCAGGTATTATATCAAAAATTTGAGATCTTCTTAGATTAATATCTATCCAAAATTCTAATGCACTAATAGTGAAATCGAAACTTATGCTGTCAAAAGTATGATTAGTAAAGTCATTTGTTAAACTATGCATCACACCGATATCCATACTAGGGAAGTCTCTACAAGGCCACTTGAAATGTAAATCATGGCAGGCCTGAAACTCAATTTCATTACCTATATCTTCGTCTATTACAGCATTATTAGCAGTAGGATCTGTAATGAAATATTCTACTGGAGTAGGCAGAGATAGATTATTCCATACTTTGGGTTCAAATGAAAATTCTTGTATCATAGTACTTTTAATAGTGAAATAAGCATTTAATAAACTATATTGAATATGTACAATAGAGATGTCAAAACTTCCATTTAGTAATGAGAGAAATTGTTGAATTGCAGGTCCAGTAGGTGGTGGTATAAACCCAGCAATAGTAGCTAATAAATCAATGACATTGATATCTAACCTTATCCAGGTACAATCGCCCTTAGCTTGTAAATTTTGTTCGCAATCATTAACAATATCTTTCCAATCATGAGTTTCTACATAAGGTAGAGTTATACTACCAGTAAGGCCAATACTGGGAACATTAAAAACTATAGGTAACACCTGATTATGACATATTGTTATCGGTGGGAAAGATGTGGGATCCATACATGGATAACTAAAAACCCCTGTGATGCTATTTAGCTCTAGTATTGGTATGGTGTCATAAGGAATATTTACGTCTATAATACTAACATCAAAACATGAATATGCACATATGGTGGCATCTAAATTTAAATTAAAACCAAAATCTAAATATAATCCAATTACTCCAGCACTAGGGAAATGAGTATTTAGATTCCACCCACTCCTAATATCATATTCTGACAAAATTGATACAGTATCACCTGGACAAAAGGAATTATTTTGTGGCACAGTCATTCTAATTCTCACAGGATAATCTACATCTACGTAGCCTGTAGTGAAACCATGTATTCCTAGATGACTACCTAATCTAAACCAAGCGTCTAAATCTAACTCTGCACCCCATTCTCCCAAAAAACCTAAATCTGCTATGCTACCAATAGTCGTATTGTATGGTCCAAATTGTACATCAAAAAAATTGATATCTTGATCCA
>LUZL01000144.1 GCA_001603615.1 Bacteroidales bacterium Bact_20
AATATTGCTGATTTTGAAAAATTGAATATGATTATTCCTAAGGATAGCATCAGTAAAGTAAATGATGTTTTTTCTCATTTATTTTCTTTTAATTTAAATCCTGGAGTTTACCACTTAGAGTTGTCTATGAGAGATGAATTTGATACTCTTAGGAAATCAACTTTTAACACAAAATTTTATGTCCCTAGATTTGACACCATTGCTTATTCTGGTATACAACTATTAGATGGATATTCTGCAGTCCAAAATAATGATGATCCATTTAATAAAGGTGGTTACAAACTAAAATATAGACCAATTAATATTTACGAAGCCGAAGATACCATTCTAATTTTTTATTTTGAAATATATAATTTTAAAGATTTTGATACTAGTAAACAATTTCTTTTATGTATTTATTTAGAAGATTTGAATAATAGACAAATTTTAGAAAAATATTATTTCACTAAAAAAATGACTGTTGATAACTTTATTGGTTTCATAGGCCATTTTAATATAGCTAACTTACCATCTGGCAATTATGCTTTAGTGAGCGAATCTATAAATACTAGTGGTAATACCGTAGCACAAATGCAATTGCCTATTTATGTAAATCATCCCTCTATCTTACCTTATAAAATAGTAGAACAAAATTATAATTACCTTGCTAAGGTTAAAAGTTTAGATTCTTTACATGAATTTGTGAGAATATTAACTCCCATTAGTAGCTCTGTGGAGGTAGAATTAATTAAGAAATATTCTAAATCTACAGATACTAATGAAATAAAACAATTTATATACTCATATTGGGTAAATAAAGATTCTAAAAATCCACAAAAAGCTTGGGAAAACTATTTAGAAAAAGTAGAAATCGTTAATCAAAAGTATAGTACGCAAATAAGAAAAGGTTATATGACTGATCGTGGTAGAGTATACCTGAAATATGGACCACCAAATACTATTGTTCAAAATGAAAATGAACCTAATGCTTTCCCATATGAAATATGGCATTATCACGAAGTAAATCAAGAGTATAATAAAAAATTTGTTTTTTATAATCCTTCTCTCACATATAATAATTACGAATTATTACACAGTGATGTCAGAGGAGAATATAATAATCCTAACTGGCGACAAAGATTAGCTCGCAAAATATATGCCTCTGGAAATCCTGAAGATGATAATCCAGAATTTGGTTGGGGAGGTAAAGTAAATGACTATTTTGATAATCCACGATAGTGATGCCTTTAGTCTCTGTAGTAATACTTAACTGGAATGGCGTATCTCTACTTCAAGAATTCATTCCTATCCTAGTAAAATACAATTCTTGTAATTATCAAATTTGTGTAATAGATAATGGCTCTACAGATGAGAGTGTTAAATGGTTGCAAGATAATTATCCAGATGATGTTAAATTAATTATCCTAAACGAAAACTATGGCTTCGCAAAGGGATATAATGTGGGACTAAAACAAATAGATGCTGATTATTACATTTTATTGAATTCTGATGTAGCTGTTTCAGAAAATTGGTGTGAGCCATTGATAGAATTTTTAGACAATCATTCTGAATATGCAGCTTTACAACCTAAAATATTAAGTTTAAGAAATCCAGAATATTTTGAATATGCAGGAGCTGCTGGTGGCTACTTAGATAAATGGGGCTACCCATTCTGTAGAGGACGCATTTTTAATACTATAGAAAAAGATGAAGGCCAATATGATGACATAGCTGATATATTTTGGGCTTCTGGTGCTTGCTTTGTAATCAGGTCTACTATTTTTAATAAGCTTGGTGGCTTTGATGAAAATTTTTTCGCTCATATGGAGGAAATAGATTTATGCTGGAGAATTAAAAATCTCGGATATAAACTAGCCTGTGTACCTCAAAGTAAAATTTATCATTTAGGTGGTGCTAGCTTGCAATATAATGATCCAAGAAAACTATTTCTAAATATTAGAAATAACTATCTAATGTTATATAAAAATCTCCCCTCTTCTATTTTTAAAAAAGTTTACAGAGTGAGACATTTAATTGAATATTTAATGATATTATTTTATTTTGTTACTGGCCACTTTTCTAATATTAAGTCTATTTCTCAAGCTCATAAAGATTTTAATAAATTAAAAAAATATTATAATCCTGATATTAATCCACAAACAATTAAATATTTGTATCCTAAGTCTATACTTATAGATTATTTTTTAAAAAATAAAAAGAAATTTAGTAATATTAAATTTTTTTAAATAAGCATATGGCTTTTTAAATTATTAATTCAAATAAAATTATAGAATTAGGTGTTTAATAAATAACTAAATTATTGTAGTTTAATGTATCAGTAATAAATTTCTATTTATTTTACTTTTCTTTGTCAGCCACACAAAGAAGACATAAAAAAACTCCACTCAGGGAATCTCTATTTTACTAAGATTTATATTTGTGTTTATAATAATTAATCATCATTACTGAAAGTATAATTTCATTTAAATTTATTCTTCATTAGCAAATAAGATTTAAACAAAATATATTGAGCATTGTTATATTTATTAAATATTATAAATTAAATAATCTTGTTAATATTTTACCAT
>LUZL01000145.1 GCA_001603615.1 Bacteroidales bacterium Bact_20
CATATTGCCAATAACATTCGCTTCTTGTCTAGTGGTCCCAGATGTGCTATAGGTGAGATAATATTACCAGCTAATGAACCTGGCTCTAGCATCATGCCTGGCAAGGTAAATCCAACTCAAGCAGAAGCTCTCACAATGGTTTGTGCTCAAGTACTTGGCAATGATGTTTCTATTAATATTGGCGGCATGAATGGGCATTTTCAATTAAATACTTTTATGCCTATGATCATTTTTAATTTTTTACAATCTGCTAATTTGCTAGCTGACGCATGTAACTCTTTCGCAGATAAATGTGTAGCAGCAATACAAGCTAATATCAATAGAATAGATATGCACTTAAATAATTCTCTAATGTTAGCTACTGCTCTGACACCTATCATAGGATATGATAAAACATGTATGATCGTTAAAAAAGCTTATGATGAAAACATAACCTTAAAAGAAGCTACTATTTTACTAGGTTTTTTATCTGCCGAGGATTATGATAAATTAATTAATATACAAAAGATGATTTGACATTCACAAATAATAATTTTGTTTTAAATTTGCAAATATCAAAAAAATAATAACCATGGCAAAGAATGTTCCTGAAGTAATAATGAGTAAAGTAAATCTAATAGGTGAAACTACAAATATAAATGGTGATCTAATCACCGATGATGATCTGAGAATTGATGGTATAGTAAACGGCAATATTAAGTCTAATAAAAGAATAATTATTGGTACTACTGCTACAATCAAAGGTAATATTTCTGCAAATACTATAGAAATTAATGGTAAGGTAAATGGTAATATAGAAGCTTCAGATATTTTGATTCTAAAAGAAACTGCTATATTAGAAGGAGATATTGCTGTCACTAAATTATCAATACAAACTGGTGCAAAATTTAATGGGAAATGTACAATGAATGATTTATCTAATTAATTTTTTCTGTGAAAAAAGATAATTTAGATAAATACATAAAATACAGTAATCTAGCGATACAAATGCTAGTAATTATTTTAGGTGGTGTATATCTAGGTAAATGGTTTGATAATAAATATGATACAAATAATCTCTATACTAGCATCATAGGTGTCATAGCTACATTGCTAGCAACCTATCTCGGTATTAGAGAATTAATAAAAAATAAAAATTAATGTGGAAATATTTTAGAATTTTTTCTTTTTTGAGCCTTATATTTCCAATAATATGGATTTTTTTTAAACCATTAGATATTTCTATAATACTTTTTTGGTTTATTAATTTTTTGGTTTTTTTAGGTATTATTCTTTTTATTTATTATAAAAATAATTTGCTTAAAAATAAACCTATAATATATTTGGCTATAGATATAGCTAGACTTTTAATAGTTTTAATATTTTTTATCCTTTATATTACAGCTTTTAATATGAAAGCAGCTGTATCAAATGGTCATATTATAATGTTTGTGACTTTATATTTATACTTTTTATTTGCTTATGTTTTTATAATTCTCAAGCAATTAAAAGCATAATATTTTTATTCTTTACTCTCCTCAGCTATATTTGTATTATCGGCAGTTTCTTTATTTTTAGATTTTTGTAATTCTAAGAAATCATCATAAGATATTTCTTTTTCAACAATTTTACATTTTTCTGCAATAATATTAGCGATTTTTTTAGTTAAAATATTGACTCTAGCCTCTTCAAATGATCTCTGGTCTTCAAATAAATGCTCCATGGCATGATGTACCATTTCGTGTTTAGATTCATCAGCTTCCATTTCTTCATGAGACAGATTATACATAGATGCTACATGCTCTTCGTAATCATCCATTTCTATTTTAATATCGTATTTTTTAGCCAATAAATTTAAGAAGTGTTCGCGTTTTATATTTTCTATGAAAACATCAATATTTTCAGCAATTTTTTCCTCACTCAGACCATCTTTTTTGTCTTTATTTGCTTTCACTATCTGATCATACAAAATATCTTTTGGTAAATCTATAGAGTAGTGAGACAAGAAATAGTCAGTCAGTTGATCTACCATATTTGTTAAGCTAGCATCATAATAATTTTTTGCTAATATTTCAGAGATATTGCTTCTAAACTCTTGCTCTGATTGAATATTTTTATTAGGGAAAACTTTATCAAAAAATTCTTTATCTAGTTCTGGTAGCTTGTTAGTAAAGGCAAATAATAGACTTACTTTTATTTTTTTATCTGCATCTACAAGTTTAGGCTCATCAGGGAATAGGTAATTATTAGCGTCTTCTATAGAATTGAATAAGTCTAATAAATTAATTTCAAGAGGATTTTCGCTAGTTAAATCTTTGATAGAATCTAGCTTGAGATTAGTTTCATTATTAAGATCAATATTTATGAATTTTTTCACTTCAGGATCATCTAGCTCAATATTTACAAAAGC
>LUZL01000146.1 GCA_001603615.1 Bacteroidales bacterium Bact_20
CTGAGATTTTATGGCAAAAATTGATAGATAATAAGCTAGTGTGATTCTAAAGATTTATTAGAATATTTTTAAATAATTTTTTTGATAATTATAGAAAAATAATATTCAAAAAATATAATTATTTAATTTTTTATCGTAAATTTGTATAAAATCTTAAAAAAAATAATGTTATGAAAAAGTATATTTTGATTATCACAATAATAATGTCTGTATTATTTGTGCAATGTAGAGACAATGATGAAGATCCAGATCAAGAGCAATTTAAAGTAAATGTTTTTAAAGACATCGCTACTGCTGAGCAGCAGGTGAATAATATGTATATGACTACAAACAATAATCTACAAAATGCAGAAGGTGAGCTTAGTGGTAAATCTTTGACAGCAGAATCATGTGCTACTATTACCATTAATCCATTTGATTATACTACTTTTCCAAAAACTATTATTGTTGATTATGGAACATCTAACTGCCTTTGTGAGGATGGTAATTACAGAAGAGGAAAACTTAATATAACAATTACTGGATGGCTAAAAGATAGTGGTGCGGTGTATACTACAATTCCAGAGAATTATTATGTAAATAATCAACTTGTCCAAGGTCAGCATATTATTACTAATCTCGGACGAGATGCTAATCAACATTGGACTTATAAGGTTGATGCCGATGCTAATATTACTGTAACAAATGGTATCATTCATCATACTGTGCATAGAAATAATTCATGGATAGCTGGTGATTCAACACTGATTAATAAATTAGATGATGAATGGCTAGTATCAGGCAATGGCAGTGGCACTACTACCGATGACACTCCATATACTTATAATATTGTTACTCCCTTACTTGTAAAAGGTAATTGTCAATGGATAACAGCTGGTATTTTGCAAGTAAATTGTTCTGGCATTACTGTAAATATTGATTTTGGGAATGGAGAGTGTGATGGCATCTCTATAGTATCATATAATGGACAAAATTATACTATTCAATAACTTTAGTAGTTTTTAAAAAAAATTAAATGATTAAAAAATATTTGTTTATAATTTTTTTAAGTAGTTTCTGTTTTTTAATAAATTTGAATTGTCAAAATATTGATAATCAAAATGCAGATTCCATTTTTAATATTATAGATGAATACCCTAAATACCCTGGTGGTGAAAAAGAACTTTACAAATTTTTCTTGGAAAACTTTTCTTTGCCTCAAGAAATCAATGTAAATGGTAATATATATGTACAATTTATTGTAGAAAAAGATGGAAGTATTTCTAATGTTAAAATCATTAGAGGTATTGGTGGTGGCTGTGATGAAGAGGTAGTAAGGGTAATAAAATTAATGCCTAATTGGATACCTGCTAAAAAAGACGGACAATTTGTTAGGACCTTTGTTACCTTACCAATAGAAATTAGATTAGATTAATCCTCAAATTTATAATATTATGAAAAAGTATTTAATGACTGTAATTATTTTTTTAGCATTTTCTTTCTATAATTATGGGCAGAATATAAAAAATGTAGATACAGTAGTTGGTAATAATGAACCAATATTTTTACAAGTAGAAGAACCGCCCATCTTCCCAGGTGGAGAAAGTGCTTTAACAAAATTTTTACGTGAGAATATTAATTATCCCAAAGAAGCAATAAAAAATAAAATAAGTGGCACTGTATATGTCCAGTTTATTATAGAAAAAGATGGGAGTATTTCTGATATACAAGTCGTTAGAGGTATCGGTGGTGGCTGTGATGAAGAAGCTGTAAGGGTAATAAAACTTTTACCAAAGTGGATTCCTGCAAAACAAAATGGAGTGGAAGTGAGAGCTTATTATATTCTCCCTATACAGTTTAGTCTATATTGAAATCAAAGACTATTTAATAAATAATTTTAACAAATTTATCGTTTAATCAATAATATTTTAATTATTCAAAATGATTATTTGTCAAATATTGAATTTAATATTTTTAAAATATTAAATTAGAATT
>LUZL01000147.1 GCA_001603615.1 Bacteroidales bacterium Bact_20
CTAAAAGCTAATCCTAATAGACCCGCAGTAGGCACAGTCATAGAGTCTGGGCTAGAAAAAGGTCGTGGCTATGTAGCAACTGTTTTAATACATAATGGTACTCTACATGTGGGTGATGCAGTATTAGCAGGAGTTTATTATGGGAAAGTAAGAGCTATGTTTGACGAAAGAAATCAACCTAAAAAAGTAGCTGGTCCTAGCTCTCCTGCACTTATACTAGGTCTTAACGGTGCACCACAAGCTGGAGATAAATTACTAGCTATGCCTTCTGAAAAAGAAGCTAAAGAAAGAGCTCTCAAACGCCAACAATTACTTAGAGAGCAATCTATTAGAGCTAAAAAACATATTACTCTTGATGAGATTGGCCGTAGAATAGCTATTGGCGATTTTAAAGAATTAAATTTGATCGTTAAAGGAGATGTAGATGGTTCTGTAGAAGCATTGAGCGATTCTTTATTGAAACTATCTAATGAACATGTACAAGTAAATGTTATTCACAAAGGGGTAGGTGCTATCACGGAATCTGATATTCTGCTAGCTGCTGCTTCTAATGCTATCATCATAGCTTTCCAAGTACGCCCTGCTCCTGCCATTCGTAAACTTGCTGAACAAGAACAAATACAAATTAAATCTTATTCTATCATCTATGATGCTATAGAAGAAATTAAATCTGCTATAGAAGGTATGCTAGAACCTACGATAGAAGAAACTATTCTCGGTACTGCCGAAGTAAGGCAAGTATTTTCTATTAAAAAATTAGGTAATATCGCTGGTTGTATAGTTTTAGATGGTAAAATTGAGAAAAATGCTCGTGTAAGACTAATAAGAAATGGTATAGTAATATATGATGGTGAAATGATATCTCTGAAGCGTTTCCAAAATGACGTTAAAGAAGTACTAACTGGTCAAGATTGCGGCATCGGTATTAAAAATTTCAACGATATTAAGGTAGGCGATCTCATAGAAGCTTATATCACTACCTCTGTAGAACAAAAATTATAGTAATTATCATTATTCTGATAATGATAAAAATTTCATTATAATGGTAGAAATTAATATTTTAGGCAGTGGATCTTCTCTACCAATGTTTAAAAGATTTAGTCCATCACAAATAGTAAAGATTGAAGGAAAAACAATATTAATTGATTGTGGCGAGGGGACTCAAATTCAATTACAACGTTTTGGTTTTTCTATACTTAATATAGATTATATTCTTATTTCTCATCTACATGGTGATCATTTCTTTGGATTATTTGGGCTACTGTCATCTATGCTTTTACTTGGTAGAACTAAACCTCTTACTATATTTGCTAATAAAAATTTAATTCCAATTTTAGAAATTATTTTTCAAGATAAATTATCTGGCAAATATTTTCCATTTGATTTTTTACCATTAGATTTCAATAATATTAACAAGATTATTGAAGAAGATAAATTTATGATTTACTCATTTCCACTTGACCATTCTGTACCTACTTGTGGTTTTATGATTCAGGAAAAGCAAAGACCGAGAAATATTATCAAAAGCTTCGTAGAGCTTTATCATCCTAGTATAAGTGATATTAAAAATATCAAACAAGGTGCAGATTACTTTGATAAAAATTCTGGTAAATTATTTAAAAATGAAGAAATAACTACACAACCACCTCAACCATTCTCTTATGTATATTGTAGTGATACAGCCTATACATTAATTAATTATTCAGAAATCCAAAATCCAATTTATTTATTCACTGAAGCTACATTTTTACAAGAAAAAATAGATACAGCTAAATCTAAAAAACATATGACTGCTTCAGAAGCTGCACTCCTTGCTTGTCATCTCAATGCTCAACATTTGATCCTAGGTCATTTCAGCTCTGAATATAGAGAAATTGATCTGTTTAAAAAAGAAGCTAGCCAACATTTTCCTTTTGATAAAATTATCTTAGCATATGACGGTTTTAAAATTAAATATGACAATTATAAAAAAAAATAAAAAATATATAATATTTACAAAAATCTAATCAATACTGTAACAAAATAATACTTCTAAAAACCAATAAAAAACAAGCTAATTTTAACGACTACATACATTAGACATAAAACCATTAATTGTAGACATAAACTATATAAACATAGTCAAAACATTTGTTTATTTGAGATAAAATCATTAATTTTGCATAATATAAAAACACAAAAAAATTATGAGTGAAGAAATACAAGAAAATGGTTACACTGCGAATAATATACAAGTATTAGAAGGATTAGAAGCTGTACGTAAAAGACCCGCAATGTATATAGGAGATACAGGAGAGAGAGGGTTACATCATTTAGTATATGAAGTATTAGATAATTCTATAGATGAAGCATTAGCTGGTTATTGTGATCATATTAAAGTAATTATTCATCCTAATAATGCAATAACAGTAATAGATAATGGTAGAGGCATACCTGTAGATATGCATCCAGTGGAGAAGAGGCCAGCATTAGAGGTTGTATTAACCGTATTACATGCTGGTGGTAAATTTAATAAAGACACATATAAAGTCTCTGGTGGTTTGCATGGTGTGGGAGTATCTTGTGTAAATGCTTTATCTAAAAAAATGATTGCTACAATAAAACGCGATGGCAAAATATGGCAACAGACATATGCTTTTGGCAAACCTATTACTGAATTACAAGTGATTGGTGAAACGATGGAAACTGGTACAACTATTTATTTCGAACCTGACGAAACTATTTTTCCTATAGTAGATTATAAATATGATATATTATCTAAAAGATTGAAAGAATTATCCTTTCTAAATAAAGGAGTAAAAATTGAACTTATTGATGAGAAATCAAATCCTGATGATCCTATAGTAAATGTTTATCATTCTGAAAATGGATTAATAGATTTTATACATTATTTAGATGAATCTAGGCAAGTTCTAATGCCTGAGCCTATATATATAGAGGGTGAAAGAGATAATATAAAAGTAGAAATAGCTTTTGAATATAATGACTCATATATAGAGAATGTACATACATTTGTTAATAACATCAACACTATAGAAGGAGGCACTCATTTAGCTGGTTTTAGAAGAGCACTCACACGCACTATGAAAGCTTATGGAGATGCTCAAGGTTATTTTGATAAAGTAAAATTTGAAATCGCTGGAGATGATTTTAGAGAAGGATTAACAGCTATTTTAAGTGTTAAAGTTCCTGAACCTCAGTTTGAGGGACAAACTAAAACAAAACTTGGTAATACAGAGGTTGCTGGTATAGTAGATACTATAGTCAGTGAACATTTAGCATATTATTTACAAGAACATCCCAAGGAAACTCGGGAAATATTTAATAAAGTTGTGTTAGCTGCTACAGCTCGCCATGCTGCAAGAAAAGCAAGAGAAATGGTACTTAGAAAAACTGTTTTTAACTCTGCACAATTGCCGGGGAAATTAGCTGACTGCTCAGAAAGCGATCCTTCAAAATGCGAGATATTTTTGGTAGAAGGAGATTCAGCAGGTGGAACAGCTAAACAAGGTCGTAATAGACTCTATCAAGCTATACTTCCCCTCAGAGGCAAGATATTAAACGTAGAAAAAGCTGCTGATCATCGTGTATTTGAAAGTGAAGAAATACGTAATATATACACCGCTCTTGGAGTATCTATAGGTACACCTGATGACCCCAAAACACTAAATCTAGAGAAATTACGTTATCACAAAATAATAATTATGACTGATGCTGATGTGGATGGTAGCCATATTACAACATTAATACTTACATTCTTTTTCAGATATATGAAAGAATTAATAGAAAAAGGATATGTTTATGTAGCCGCTCCACCTCTATATCTGATAAAACAAGGTAATAGACAAGTATATTGCTGGTCAGATGAGCAAAGAGATAAAATAACATTAGAGTGGAAACAAAAATATGGAGACAAGAATATTCATATTCAAAGATATAAAGGTCTAGGAGAGATGAATGCAGAGCAATTGTGGGAAACCACAATGAATCCAGAAACACGATTCCTCAATAGAGTTACTATAGAAAACGCAGCTGAGGCTGATAGAATATTTTCCATGCTAATGGGCGAAGATGTTCCACCACGAAGACAATTCATAGAAGAGAATGCTAATTTAGCTCAAATAGATGCATAAAGTGAAGTAAGTGATAGTTTTAAAAACGATTCTTAAGGAGATGAATAAATAACTAATTTATTGTTATACTTAAAAATTGTTATTTATATATTTGTTTCACTAGTCCTCTATACTTGTCCCACGCCCACCTATCATGCGATGACAAGTTTAGTAATCTTCCAATGTCAGGTTCTATCAAATCTTTCAAGTATTTATTTGTTATCACAAACCACATCAAATAGCTTTGCAGGTATTTAGTGGCTACTCCATGAAATCTACACAACCACACCTTGAAATCTTTTATTTTTTCTTCTACTATTTTTACACTGTAAATGCCACGTTTCACTTGTCTTTTGTTTACTATAACTTTTTTACTTTTTACACTCTTAATACCTTTTTTAAATTCCTTCTTTGGCTTTACACATACTAGATTCTTCTCTGATATTCTATTCTTTAGCTCTTCTTTTAATTGCTCATTTTTTACTTTCTTCACACCAACTTGTTTAAAAAGCAAATTACCTTCTCTGTCGGTAACTACTAGTACTGCCACTTTGGGATGTTTCTTCTTACGTGCTCGCTCATATTCTTCTAGACTTTTGAATTTCCTGCCTTTTTCTGAGTAATTCATTAGCAGCTCATCGGCTTCTACTATACCAGAGAAACCTATTCCACCTTCAAAAGATCTCAATGCTGCTAATATTTTATGTCGCCACTGGAAGCTAGTTTTCAGACATATTCCAACCTCACTAGCACAAGCTCGCAGACTTTTACCATCTAGCATACATCTCATATAGTCTAGCATCAATGGATATTTTCTCATTCGGTAGACAAAGGTGCGAGCAGTTTCTCGAAATTGATAACCACATGTCTTACATTTGTACACTTGTCTGCCATTTTGTTTACCAGCTTTGATGACGTCTTCACTTTTGCAGTTAGGACATATGGCTGCAGTGGATTGTATTTTTACTTTTTGGTAGTCTACAGCATTAGCATTACTATCAACTAAATATTGATAAAGCTGATCTAGGAAGTCTCGCTTGTGATCCTTAGGCAGAGCTAAGTATTCATCTGTATTTTGGAATAAATCTTTCATAATTAAATTTTTGTAACAAAATTAGTGAATTTATTTCAATAATAAAATATTTAAAGTATAACATTAAAATATTACTTATTATTTCCTTACACCACACTCTTTACCTTTTATTAAATTCGCTTACATCTTCCTACTCCACTATCTCTACCTTATACTCCTTTAGCCTTCCTATTTTAGCAGCACTATTTACTCTTGCATTTCCTATGTTTTTAAAAGTACAATCACAAATTTTACCTTTATATTCAAAAT
>LUZL01000148.1 GCA_001603615.1 Bacteroidales bacterium Bact_20
ATCTTTACTTAATGTATCTGAAAAAAAATCTTCTGCAGATTTTATAGCATCTGTATTATCTGTTTTATCAGCATCTATCTGCTCTATATTTTCTTTGATCTCCCTTTTATCTTTTTCATTTATATTACCACAACTAAATAACGAAATACATATAATTAATAAAATAAATATAAATTTAAACTTTTTCATAGCATTTATTTTTTTTTGATATTAACCTTTTTTCACATTTTTATATCCTAATGATTTTAAAATGTTTATAGTTTTATCTATTTGGTAGCCTTGTAAGATGATTTCTCCATTCTCTACAGATCCACCTACAGCTAATTTATGTTTTAATTCTTTAGCAAGGGTTTTGATCTCATCTTCATCACATTCTAGGCCTTTGATAATAGTTACTGGATTATTCCCTCTACCTTTTTTTTGGTAAATAATGTAGATTTTTGCATCATAATTAGTATCATTTATTGTATCTTTTATTTTTTCATCTTCATTAATACTTTCATTACTTTTAAAACCTTTATCTTTTAATAAATCACCTAAGGTAAATTTTTCATTATCTGTAGAGAAGCTATTTTTTTTCATAAAATATTAACAATAACAAAATTAATAAAAAAATCAAATATATTTAGATTTTTCTGGTAATAAGCATTTGAGAGCACCTTTTTCTACTCTAATATTAAACACTGTATCTGAACTTTCAAAAGGTTCTCCATCTATATGATAATATTCTTTAGTACGAGATTCTAGACTACATGAAGAAGTCCTAATAATAGTTAGAAATTTAGATTTATCTAATTTTTTTCTAAGAAATAAATATACAATGTATGGGACGTTATACCATTTAAAAGGTTTAAGGATAGATACATCCAATTTGCCATCATCTATTTTTGCTTTAGGATTAATAGTTATACCATAGCCATATTGATTAATATTAGCAAAGGTAAGTAAAAAAGGAATAAAAAATACATTACTACTCTCTACTTGTAGTTTCAGAGTGTATCTATGAGGTTTATAGGTAACTAAAGCTTTAATACCTGCCCAAATATATGGTAAAAATCTACGCATAGTATGATGAGAATAATAATTAGCTAAATAAGCATCAAAGCCAAATCCTGCATTACAGAGGAAAATTTGATCATTCACATAACCTACATCGTAGTTAATAACTCGTCCATTTATCAATGCTTGTAAAATATCTTTAGTAGATAAAAGCATTTTTAAATGTCTAGCCATACCATTACCACTACCTTTGGGAATAATTAACAACGGAATATTTGTGTTTACAATAGCAGTGGCTACTTCATTAATAGTACCATCACCTCCTACAGCTACCACTGCTTTTAAATCTTTATCAAATTGTTTTTTTATATATTCATAAGAATCTGTCTTATTGCCAGTAGTATAAAAAATCTCATAATCAATATTATTTTGTGAACAGAAATGCTTAATTTCTCTAATGACAAGAAATTTATTTCTTTTACCAGCTATAGGATTGACTACAAATAAAACTAAACTCATTTATAAAAGTTTAAAAAATTGTTAAAATTTTATGCAAAAATAACTTTTAATTTAAAATCCAAAAAAAAAACATTAAAAAAGCTGGACTTGAAGTCCAGCTTTTTTATAACATAGTAAAGATTTTTTAAAAATCTTATTTCACTTGGAATTTTTTAGCAAATTGACGGCCATTGCCAGCTTGAATTGTATAGAAATAATTACCTGGTTGTAGCTCAGAAGCATTAAAAGTTACATTATATTTACCAGGATCTTTAGCACCTTCGTTGAAAGATTTTACTAATTTACCAGTAACATCTAAAATATTAATTTCTACATTAGAGCTACTTTGTGTTAATTGATATTCTATGCTAGTAACGCCATAAGCTGGGTTAGGAAAGATATTGGTAATAACACCATTAATAGCAGAAGTCTGAATATCTTGAGACATATCTACTATAGGGAAAAAGCCAAGATCGAAATCTAATGGCCAAGCATATAACATAGAATACCATGTACCATTGTCCCATTTTTCCCAAGATAGTTCAGTATTTAGTGCATCACCATCTGTAGTAGAAACTATACCTAAAGTGTCATCATATGTATCAGTAAAGTCCATACCTACATAATACATATCTGTTACAGAAACAGGAGTTGTAAGAGTAAATACATGTGCACCAGACAAACTTAGAGA
>LUZL01000149.1 GCA_001603615.1 Bacteroidales bacterium Bact_20
GCATCTGAGGAGGTTAAAAAGTCTATTAAGGCTAAAGCTGATAGCATTTATAATGAAATTATACGTGGTGCAGATTTTGCTGAATTAGCATATCTATATAGTGAAGATAAAGGCTCTGCTAATAAGGGTGGTGAATTAACTTGGCTTACTCCTTTTAGGTTAGTACCTTCTTTTGTACAACCTATCTACGATCACAAGCCTGGAGATATTATCCCTCCAGTAGAAACTTTTTATGGTTGGCATATTATTAAGTTGATAGATAAGCAATCTCCACCTGAATTTAATTCAGTTAAACAAGAATTATTGACAAAATTAAATAAAGATCCACGCTACCAATTAGCTCAGAAAAAAATTGCTGATAGCCTTAGAAAGGTCTACAAAATTCAATATGATAAAAAATTGCTAGTAAATATTGCTAAATCTATTAATAAAGATTCTCTTTTAAAACGCTCTTTTAAAGAATCTCAAATACCTAATTTAGACAATATTTTAGTGAAAATAGATAATCACTCAATTACGATTAAAGAA
This sequence comes from Bacteroidales bacterium Bact_20, assembly GCA_001603615.1. Taxonomy (GTDB): domain Bacteria; phylum Bacteroidota; class Bacteroidia; order Bacteroidales; family DTU049; genus DTU049. The sequence continues at coordinate 529 of LUZL01000149.1, forward strand.
TTTGCAAATTATATTAAAATTAATCAAAGATCGTTTACTGAAGATGATGATATTCAAGTTTTTGTGAATAAGATGTTTGACGATTTCCTTAATAATAAAATTTTAGAAATAGAAAAAGCAAATTTAGAAAATAAAAATCCGAAATTCGCTGCTCAAATCAATGATTATAAAGAAGGAATATTAATATTTAATCTGATGGATCAAAATATATGGAGCAAAGCTATGAAAGATACTGCAGGACTAACATCATTTTATGAAACTATTAAATATAAATATTTAACTGAAGAAAAAGCTATAATTGGCGTTTTCAAGACTAATGACCCTAAAGTTGCTTCAAAAGTTCAAAAATTATTACAAAAAAATATTCAAAAATCACTGCTAGATCCTAATTTGATTTTATCTAAAATCAATAAAAAAAGTAATGTGTTAAACTATGACTCTATAATTGTAGAAACAAAAAAATTGTCTAATATTGGCATAGAAAAACAATTAAATGCAATAACTACTAAAAATATTGATAATAATTTTGAAATTTATTGGTTGCGAAATATTATTCCACCACAACCAAAGAGCTTAGATGAGGTAAGAGGTTTGGTAATATCTGAATATCAATCCTACCTAGAGAAGCAATGGATTAATGAATTGAGAAATAAATATCATTGGCAGGTAAATGAAGAAGTATTGAAATCTTTATACAAAAACTAATAATGAAAAAATTAATTTTATTTTCCATATTGATATTATTTTCCACTACTATACTCATATCTCAGAGTACTCCACCACAGATATTAGACAAAATTATAGCTATTGTTGGCAATAAAATTATTCTGAAGAGTGAGGTAGAAATGCAAATACAGCAAATGATAATGTCTGGGACTATTGATAATACAATAAAAACTGATGAGATACAATGCGAAATCCTAGAAGATATGCTTCTACAAAAATTAATTCTAATGCAGGCAGAAATAGATTCAATCGCTATATCTGAAGATCAACTAAATAATGAACTTGATAGAAGGATTAGATATTTCACTTCTATGTTTGGTAGCGTTCAAGAATTAGAAAAATACTATCAAAAAAGTATATTAGAACTCAAAGAAGAACTTCGCGAACCACTAAAAGATCAATTACTCATAATGAATATGTATGAGAAACTTTTGGCTAATGTAACTATAACTCCTAGCGAAGTAGAAAAATATTATAAAAAAATGCCACAAGATTCTATTCCTATTATACCTGCTAAATGGGAGCTCGGAGTTATAGCTATAGAACCTACACTTACTCAAGAAGAAAAGAATATATTAATTTCTAAATTACAAGATATTAGGAAAAG